>CALBMW010000369.1 GCA_937896275.1 uncultured Myxococcales bacterium | reverse complement strand
GTGGGCCGGCCAAGCCGTGAACCTCGGGCGGCGATATCTGCTCGCGCTGCCCACCGCGAACGGGGCTTTTCATCCGAAGTTCATGCTCCGCTTGGGCGCGCGCGGCGGGGCGTTTTGGGCCGGCTCGGGGAACCTGAGCACCGGCGGCTGGGGGCTGAACCAGGAGGTGGCCGCAGCCTGGACGCTCGGCCCCGAGGGCGAGGACCCAGCGCATTGGCTCGAAGACCTACTGAGCGCGCTCAGGACTTGGTGTGCGGGCGACGACCTCGCGACCGAGTTCCTCCGGCAGGTCATCGAGCGCCGATGGTGGCCGGCCGGCGGGCCGACTCCGCCCTTCCTGCTCCAGGGGCCGGGTCGGGAGGCGCTGTTCGACCAATTGCGTCGTCGGTGGGCCAGCCGGCGCTTCGATAAGCTGCGGCTGGCGACCGGCTCCACCGACGAGCGCGGCGCGTTCCTTCGCCGGGCGCACGACGAGTTCGGGGTGAGCGAGGCCGTCATCGCCGGCGATCCGACCAGGTTGACCCTCGACCCGAACGCCCTCGATGCGACCGGAGTGCGCACCAACGTTGCGTCCCAGCCGGGCATGCATGCGAAGTTCTACTGGTTCGAGGGCGACGCGCCAGGCGCCGTTCTGGGCTCTGCGAACTGCTCCGCCGCCGCGTGGTTCGGCGCGAACACAGAGCTCATGCTGGTCTACGACGAGCCGGACCCTGAGACCTTCGCGCCCTTGCTCCAGCGCACCAAAGACGCTCTCCCGGCCCACGAAGTGCTGGTAGCCCGAGCACACGAATCTGGCCCCGAGGACGCCGCCGAGACTGCGCCTTGGCAAATCACGGCCGCCAAGCTGACCCCGATGGGCGTCATCGAAGTGGCTCTCGCGCCGCCCCCCCCGGCCGCGGCGGCGCTGACCCTGAACGTCGCGGACACGCCGGTCGACCTGGCGGCCATCGAGGGCCGGCCCGGCCGGTACTTCACTGTGGCCCCTGACCTGGCCGCTGTGGCCTTTCAGACCGTCTTCTGCACCGTTACCGTGGTGGTCGGCACGGAGTCGGCTGCAACGCCGCCACGATGGCTCGACGACGCGGCCGCGCTGAACCGGACCACCTCCGGCCGAAGCCTGGCCGGCTCCCTGGACGCCCTCATCGACGGAGGCGACGAGCCTGAGCACCAGCGTCTTGTGAATGACGTGCGCCTGGTGACAGACGCCATCTTCGACGGAACTTCCACCTTTCTCGACCCGGAGGTGACCGAAGGCGGCCCCAGCCGGACGATCCCCGAGGCCGGAACGCACACCCAGGCGCTCGCCCTCGACCCCGCTGAGATGGTGGTCAACCTCTGGTCGGACGACGCCGAGACGCCCCACATGCCGGGGGCCGTCGTCCCTTGGGATCTCCCGCTACTCGGGGTCATGGAAGTCCTGTTCGGCCCAGGCCGCGTGGCCGACGACGATGAGACGCCCAACGATGAGGCCGAGGCCAAATCACCCGCACCCTCGGCTCCGTCGAAGCGTCGTTGTGTGCCTCCCCCACCCGGACTTCGGGAGAAGCTCGCCGGGCAGCTGGACCGCTTCCTCGACCGCTACGCGGAGCCCGACGAAGACGACCCTCGCGAGCTCCGAGTGGCTGCCCGCTTCACGGCGTCAGACCTCGTCCAGGCCACGGCCTACCCGCTCGCCATCGCCACCTTGGGGCTGGAGAGCGGATGGGTCGATGGCCCCACCGCCCGTCGGTGGGTCGGGGCGATTATCGACCAGCTGTTCCACCAGATCCCTCAGGGAGCGGGGCAAGCGGACGCCGGAGTCCTGCGTCGCGCGCGCCGTCGCTTCGAGGCCGAGGGGAAGGCCGCAGTCTTCGACCGGGTGGTCGGCGACGGCACGCTGTGGCTGACCCTGTGCTCTGCGGTGGCTGCGCTTCCGCGGGACAGGCTGGAGCAGAAGGACCGGATGCACGACCTGCTGGCTTGGCGCGCGCTCTGGAGCACCCGCGAGCTCCTCGCCGGCACTGACGAGACGGGCCTCAGGACGCTCCTGCGTCGCCTGCGAGCCGAACAGGCAAAGGAATCCCTACGCCACCACGGTCCGGCCGCGCACGAGGCGCTGAGCGCCTTGGAGGCGTGGTTGGCGGAGCACGGAGAGGCGCACTTGGCGGAGCAGGCCCAGGCGCGGCCACCTGCGCGGCCAGGTGACCTCCTGTGGGGACCGCGACCTGGCTGGGCCGTGGTCCTGGGGGCGGAGCCAGGCCGGAAGCCGAAGGCGGACGTACACCTGTTCCGGGCGGGCCGCGAGGCAACGGTCCAGTTGGCAGGCTTCTTCTTGAACCTGAGAGTGCAGGCTGACGACGATCCGACCGTGGCGGCTCTACTTGGGGCTCTGTGGGCGCTCGACGCCAATCCGCGCCCCTCCCTTACTACAGAGGAGTGAAGAATGACTGACGGAACCGGCGCGTTGGAGACGCTGAGGCGCGAGTGGGCAGAGGCGCGCTCAGATCTGATGGCCGTGCTTGGCGTGTCGCGAAAGGAAGAGCCTCACTCGGCAGCAATAGCGTGGCTCCTCGATCCGCGTGGCTCTCATGGTCTCGGGACAGAATTCTCATCGCGATTCCTCGCTACGTGCGGTGTCGAACGGACGGTCAATGACCTACGCAGTGCAACCGTCGCGTGCGAGGAGGTCGCTCTGTACTCCCGACGCCCCTGCCGGGCGGACATTGTCCTGCGCACCGGCCGACCTGTCGTCTTCGAGGCGAAGATCGACGCGCTTGACCCTGAGGGCCAGTGCGAGCTCCTGGTGAAGGCCTTCTCCAAGAAGGCCAGAGGCCACGAGATTCCGACCTTCGTATTCTTGACCGAGGACGGCCGGCCGCCGCGCTTCCCGCCGTCTGCGCACGGAGTGGACATGAATCGGGCGAGGTACTCTGCGGTCACCGCCTCGCTCCGCGCCGCGCTCTCCATCGCCGGCGAGCGTGGGGCGAGCGGTTGCGCGGCCGCCCACGCCTACCTGGCGACCTTGGACCAAGAGTTTCCTTCCCCAACGTCGCCATCCCTAGACCGATACACGGCCTTCTACCTGCGAAACCGGCGGTCCATCGACGGTTGGCTCCGAGATCGGCCAAAGGAGGTCCGCAGCAAGAGCAAGCCGAAGTACTCGCCGCGCCTCACGGATGACAGACGAGCTCTCCTACAACGGCATGAGTGGCTCATTCGCCAATGGTCGGGCCTGAAAGTGCGGACGGTCCGCGTACTCGACGAGCGGCTCCAGTCCCTCCGACCACTGCTCGCCGAAGCTCTGCGCGGACGCAAGGACGAGCCCAGACTTTGGCCTGAGCCGCCGCGTCCAGATGCGGACATCCAGTACTTGTTCCTTCATCGGGACGGATGGCGCGGGGACCGGCATCCGCGGGTAGGAGTCGGCCTCTGCTGGAGTCGTTCTAGTTTCTCGTTCACTTACGGGGTCGTGGCGATCAAGCCCAACGCCGACTACGACCGGGTGAGGGCAAGGCTTGGAACTCACCTGGCGCAGGCGCTTCAGCGCGAGGTGCGCGAGGGGGAGCAGTGGCCGCTCCGGCGGCCACTGCTGGATGAGGTCAACCTTGTGCAGTCCGATTGGGCGGAGGCTGCCGAATCGGTCGTGAGGCTGGTCGTGGGGCTCTGGGACGAGGTCAGCGGAGCGGTTGACGATTTGCTTCGAGAGATCGACGCCGATTGATGCAAGCTCGTCGACCGCCGGCCAGGGCGTCCGAAGTGGGCACACAGTGGGCACATGACGACGCCGGTCGGCACCGCCCCCATCCGCAGCCCGCCGCTCCAAACCAATAAATTCAAGGGGTTTGCGCGCTGCGCTTACCCCTGCGAAACCGCCCCCATATCTAGGACGCACTGAGGGGGGGTCAGGAGTGACCACCCCGTAACGTTACCTATCGCGTCGCGCCGAATCCGCGCCTGCCTCGCTCAGCGCCCTCAGGCAGGAGAGACGAATGAATCAGCGTCGGTGCACGACGACCTTGGCCTCGGTGTTTTGTCTGTCAGTCTTCGGAGCGTTCTCCGCGCAGGCCCAGGAGGACCCGTTCCGGGTAATCCCGGTGCCGTGGGTGGGCACGGCGCCGCAGGTGCCGCACGACGCGGTGGCGGGCGAGTGGTCCTGGATGCAGGCGGTCGCGCGCGGCACCTGCGCCGACACCGTGCAGTTCCGCTGGGACTTCGACGGCGACGGCACCTTCGACACGGGCTGGGCCAACGCGCCGAGCAAGTACGACCTGGGCGTCAAGCACACCTACGCCGCGATCGGCCAGACGCGCAACTACGCGGCGCGCGTCGAGGCACGCTGCGGCGCGGCCGGCGAGCCGGTGCGGGGCGACTTCTTCGTCCGCGCCCACACCGATCCCACGCGCACGCAACGGGTCAACCGCGCGATCAGCAACGGCCTGTGGCTGGGCCACCGGAACCTGACGCGCATCCCGGCGACGCGGCGGGCCTACTGGAACGGGCAGGCCGAGACCGGCGCGCTGGCGCAGGGGTTCATGAACCGCGGGCACCGGGCCGGCATCGACGGCGAGGTCGATCCCTTCGTCGAAGATGTGCAGTGGATGGTCCACTACCTGCTCGTCAACATGACTCGGGCGGCGACGTCCGTCCAGGCGGGCCAGGACCCGGACGTGAACGGCAACGGCTATGTGCTGCGCTTCACGGGCGAGGAGAACTACGCCCAGGGGCCCTCCCTCGAGGCCATCTCGAGCTACGGAGACCTCGACCTGATCGTCCCGGCGGACATCGGCGCGATCGCCGAGGTCGCAGGGCGCCGCATGGGCGACGTGGTGCAGGACGCCGCCGAGTACTTCTTCTGGAGCCAGAGCGACATCGCCTACAACGGTGGCATCGCGGGCGGTTGGGACTACGGCGCCAACTCCGGGTCGATCGACACCTCGCAGGTCGGCTGGACGGCCGTCGGCCTGTTCGCGTCCGAGCACAATGGCGAGGTGCAGACGCCGCAGTGGGTCAAGGACCGAGTCTTTCAAGGCGCGGACTGGGCGCACGCGGGTCGCGCGAACGTGGCCTACAACGGCAGCTTCGGCTACCGGGCCCATAACCAGTGCGGCACCAGCGCGGCGCGCTCGGGCGCGATGCTCTCGGCCATGGGCTACGCGCTCGATCGCGATCCCGACGCCCAGCCCCTGGTGCGCCTCGCGGTCGACTTCATCGCCCGGAACTTCGACAACGCCGCCCCCGGCGACTGCTGGGGCAACCCCGTGATCGGTAATTATTACGCGATGTTCCAGGTGTCGAAGGGCATGCGGTCCTATAACCCGCCCTTCGTGACCATCGGCGACGCCGGCCTGGACTGGTACGGCCGCATGGCCGACTTCCTGCTCGCGTCCCAGGACCCGGACGGTCGCTTCAACAACGACAACTACTGGATGCCCCCCAACTCGGGTCACTCGCCGATGGCGCATGGCCTGGCGATGCTGGTGCTCATCCCCACCGTCTTCGAGGCGCCGCCGGTCGCTGTCGCCACCGCCGAGCCGGTGCTCGCCGGCCCGGGCGACACCATCACCTTCATCCATCGCGGCTCCTACAGCCCCGACCCGACCTCGCAGATCACCACCTACCGCTGGAACTTCATCGACGAGCCCGCCGATGACGTGGACGGCAGCGGCGTGGTCGAGCTGGACGAGATCGTCTGGGACTTCGTGACGGCCGACCGCGACGCGCGCCCGACCTACGTCTACGCCCCGGACATCGCCTTCGGCGAGGTCGAGAACTACGCCGTGACGCTGCAGGTCGAGGACGCGCGCGGGCGCACGGCGATCGACGACGAGTCGGTCCAGGTGCGGGTGTCGCTCATCAACCACCCGCCGGTGGTGCGCCCGCACCCGAGCGGCGAGGACCGGCCCTACGCCGCGCAGGTGGGCGGCGTCGTGCACCTCGACGCGTCGCGCAGCTACGACCCCGACGAGGACGATGAGCCCAACGTCGGCGCCCCGCGGGACCACATCACCCGCATCGGGTGGGATCTGGACGGCGACGGCACCTTCGAGACCGCGGGCGCGGTGGTGGACTTCGCGCTGCCCGCAGACTGGCAGGTGGGCGACACGCGCATCCTGCAGGTCGAGGTGTGTGACGACGGCCGCTGGACCGGCGAGACCGACGCCGACTGCGGCGGCGACTGCACGCTCTGCAAGCAGGGCTCGGCGCGCCTCGCGATCACGCCCGATGGCTTCGAGGCCACGGTCGCGGACGTCGATCTCGACGAGGGCGAGACGGTCGAGATCGCGCCCGGCGCGGTCGATCCCTTCTTCGTGGGGCTGGCCAACATCTGGAGCTGCGCCGGCGGCATCGTGACGCCGATCGACGGGGGCGCCGGGGCGCGCATCAGCGCGGCGGGGCTCGATGGCACGGCCGACGGCGTGGAGTATGCCTGCCGGCTGACGCAGACCAGCGGTGAGTTCCGCGCGGTCGCGGACTTCACGGTGACCGTGCACAACGTCGCGCCGAGCGTCGAGGTCGTGACCGTCTCGGGCGGGGCCGAGGGCGTGGCGCTGCGGGTGACGGTCGCGGCGAGCGATCCGGGCGACGCCGATCTGACCTACGACTATGACTGCGACGGCGACGGCACCTTCGAGCAGATGGGTCTCGGCGCCGAGACGGACTGTGTGTTCGACGACGACGGCGTGCGGACGGTGGCCGTGCGGGCGCACGACGACGACGGCGGCACCGGCGAGGGCGACGGCGCGGGGAACATCACCAACGCGGCACCGGCCCTGGTGGCGGCGGCGTGCCCCGACGCGCTCGAGGACTCGGCGAGCGGTCTGCCCTTCGTGGCGAGCGATGCGGGCTCCGCCGACGTGCTCCGCTGCGCGATCGACGGGCCGGCGCCCGCGGGCGTGGGCATCGACGCGGCGACCTGCGTGGTGACCTGGACGCCCACCTTCGATCAGGCGGCGACGCCGCCGACGCGGCTGGCGGTCATCGTGAGCGACGGCGACGGGGGCACGGCCACCGCGGCCGTGGATTGCGCGGCCCGCCACCTGGACACCGACGAGGACGGCGTCCCCAACCGCGTGGACGTCTGTCCCTTCGTGGCCGACGCCGACCAGGCGGACCTCGACGGCGACGACGCGGGCGATGCGTGCGACGCGGACGACGACGGCGACGGCGTGGACGACGGGGCGGACAACTGCC
>CALBMW010000368.1 GCA_937896275.1 uncultured Myxococcales bacterium | reverse complement strand
ACGCCCGCCTCGAAGGCCGCGACCAGCCGTGGACCGCTGAGCCGCACGTCCCGGCCCAGGGCCACCCGCCGCCCCCCGGCGCGCCGCACGACGGTGCCGTAGGCGCGCCCCAGGGCGCGCGTGAAGTCGTCGGTCAGATCCTGATCCGCGCGCCCGCGGATGTCGTACTCGCGGAACACCTCGCCGTTGACGGTCTGGCTCACAGCACATCCTCCCGCTTGCGGGCGGCGAGCCTGTCGACCACCCGCCGCACGTCCTGCGCGCGGTCCTTGGGGCACACCAGCACCGCGTCGCCCGTCGCCACCACCACCAGGTCGTGGACGCCCACCAGGGCCACCAGGGGGCCCTCGCTCTGGACCACGCAGCCGTGGCTGTCGACGATGACGGTGTCGCCCCGGAGCACGTTGCCGCGATCGTCGACGTCGCCGAAGTCCGCGAGCGCCGCCCAGTGACCGACGTCGTTCCAACCGAAGGCCGCCGGCACGACGCGCACGCGGTCGGCGTGCTCCATGACGCCATAGTCGAGGCTCACCGCCTCGGTCGCGGCGAACTCGCGCTCGAGGGTCTCGGCGTAGGCCGGCGTGCCGATCGCCGCGGCGATCCGATCGAGGCGTGCCCGGGTGGCGGGCAGGAAGCGCCCGATGTCCGCGAGGATGCGCCGCGGGGTGAAGAAGAACATGCCGCTGTTCCACAGGTAGCGGCCCGAGGCGAGGTACTGCTCGGCCACCTCGCGCGGCGGCTTCTCGACGAAGCGCTCGACCCGGCAGGCCGCGACGCCGTCGATGTCAACGGTGTCGGTGCGGTCGAAGTGGATGTAGCCGTAGCCCGTCTCGGGGCGCGTCGGGCGGATGCCCAGCGTGACGATCTCGCCCCGGCGCGCGCGATCGGCGGCCGCGGCGATCAAGGCCCTGAAGCGCGCCGGATCACCGATGTGATGGTCGGCGGGCAGCACCGCCATCACCGCGTCCGGATCGCGCGCGGCCAGGTGCGCGGCCGCCAGCCCCACGCAGGGCGCCGTGTTGCGCGCGCAGGGCTCGATGAGCAGGTTGTCGGGCGGAAGCCCCGGCAGCAGCGCGCGGATGGTGTCGGCGTGGTGGGCGCCGGCGACCACGAGGATGCGCTCGAGGGGCACGAGGGGGTCCAGGCGAGCCACGGTCTCGACCAGCAGCGGGCGATCGGTGCCGATGGCGAGGAACTGCTTGGGCCGGTCCCGGCGTGACACCGGCCAGAAGCGCGTCCCCGAACCGCCCGCCATGATCACCGCGTACACGTCTCAGGCCTCCGCGCCCGCGCCCGCCGTCCAGCGCTGGAGCGCGGGCAGCTCGGTCGTCGCCCACGCCGCCGACAACCGCAGCTCGAGGAACTGTCCGAAGAGACCCTTCATCATGTGGTCGAGTTGCTCGGTGAGGAACATGCGCTCGTAGAAACGGTCATCGTCCTCCTTGGACAACACCGCCGGGATGCGCACGCTCGCCATCACCAGGCCCTGGGCCTTGAAGGTGAAGGCCCACTCCTGAGCGCCGCGTACGATGCGCAGCTTGGCCTCGCTGGCCATCTTGCCCAGGCGCAGCGCCGTGCGCGCCTCGAGGCTGTCGGCCGGCTGCCCGCCCTTGAACAGGTTCTCCATGGCGTTGATCGCGACCGCGCTCACGACCAGCTTGTCCTCGAACCACAGCTCGAAGGGACCGAACTCGACGTCGCGGTTCAGGCGGAACTCGCCGTCGTCGAGCTGCGAGTGATACCAGAGCCAGGTCAGGAACTCGGTGCCGAGGAAGGCGGTGCGGTGCATGTGATCGAGCAGATCCACCTCACACCTCCTTCATGGCGGCGAGCATGGTGTCCGCGTCGGCGAAGCTCTCGGGCTCGATGCGCTCGATGGCGGCCTTCTGGGCGTCGTCGAGCGTGTGCCAGCCGTGCAGGGCGACCGTGTAGGGGGCCTCGGGGGTCAACTGCAGGCCGAAGGTCGACTCGAAGAGCTCCATGAACTCGAGGTTGACCTTCTCGTTGGTCGAGAAGAAACGGACCGTGCCACTGCTCCAGCTCCACACCATGTCGATCGCCTTGATCGACGCCATCATCTTGCGGCGCAGATCGAGCTTCACGCGCTCCTTGATCTCGGCCTTCTCGTAGCGGTTCAGGCTGGCGCGCTTCTGCTCGGCCATCACGCGCCGCGACTCCTTCTCGCTGTAGATGCGCAGCAGGGGGCCCGGCACGGTGAGGGTGTCGATGCGCAGCGCGAGTACCAGATACTCGTTGTAGAGGTACTGAGACTGCTCCAGCTCGACGTCGAGCGGGAAGTGGGGGCTGCACCAGCCGACGGCGCGCTCCTCTTCGGTGTGCGGGTCGATGTCCTTGAACGCGTGCTGCGCGATGGCTTGGTGGAAGGCGTCCTTCCACCCCTCGGGCAGCGCTTCGGTCACGTAATACTGGCGGAATGTGAGGCCGCCGGTGAACGCCCCCATGGAGGCCTCCTCGGATCGTGCAGAGCGCGCATCCTAGCGTCGGTCGGTGCGGGTTGCGAATCCCTCCGCCGGGCTTTTGACACCGCGGCGACGCGGCGTTTATGTTCGACCCGCGCAAAGCTCAGGAGCACGTCCCCCATGGCGTATCCGGCCCGACTGCTCGTCGGCCTGTCCGCGATCCTCGTCGGCCTGCCCGCGATCCTCGCCACGTCGCCCGCGTGGGCCCAGCCCGGTGGCGAGGACGTGCCCCCCGCGGCGGTCGCCCCCGCCCCCGTCGCGGCCCCGTCGATGCCCGCGGCCGCGCCGCCACGCGTGGTGCTGACGCCCGAGGCCGAGGCTCAGCTCTCCGCCGCCGACAAGGCGCGCGCCGACGGCCTGCGCCGCGAGGCGACCGACCTGTTCTCGAACGGCCGGTACAAGGAGGCCATCGAGAAGTTCAGGCAAGCCTTCGAGATCAATCAGGATCTCGAGATGCTCTACAGCATCGCGGTCAGCTACCAGAACCTCGAGGCGTGGCAGGAGTGCGTGAACTTCATGGAGCGCTACCTCGAGAAGGCCTCGGTGGGGCCCAAGCGAGACCGCGCCGAGAACACGCGCAAGTCGTGCGAGGCCCGCATCGAGCGCGACCAGCAGCTGATCATCGAGACGGATCCCCCCGGCGCGCGCGTCTTCATCGACGACCGCGCGCGGGGCGTCGTCGGCACCACGCCCTTCCGCAACTACATGCGCCCTGGCGCCCACAAGGTGTGGATCGAGCTCGACGGGCACGAGGTGGTGACGCAGGACATCGAGGTGCAGAAGGCCGAGCCCTTCCGCATGAACGTGTCGCTGCGGCGCGAGCGCAACGCGGGTTGGCTGTTCGTGGACAGCACGGTCATTCAGGCCCGGGTCTACATCGACGGGAAGAACGTGGGCCTGACCCCGTTCAAGCAGCCGCTGACCTTCGGCGCGGGGTTGCATCAGGTGGTCGTCGAGCGCGACGGCTACACCCGCTACAACCAGCAGGTGAACGTCGACAAGGGGCGCGTCAAGGTGGTCGACGCGTACATCGTGCGCTCGGACGGCGCCAACAGTTGGCGCACGCCCGTCGGCTGGACGCTGAACGTGTTGGGCGTGCTGTCGATCGGCGGCGGCATCACCGCCTGGCAGCTGTCCGAGGACAAGTTCAACGACACGCAGGAGTTCAAGGATCTCGCGCTCTACGAGAAGCTCGGCTACGGCATCGGCGGTGGCCTGCTCGCGGCCGGCACGGCGCTCGTGATCTGGGACGCCGCGCGGGACGTCGTGCTCGACGAGCACAAGAACCCCGACTACCAGAAGCCCGTGCAGGCGCCCAAGGATGGCGGGGCGAGCCCCGACACCGACGGCTTCGGCCTGCGCGTGGGCCCCGGCGGCCTCACCTTTTCCATGAGCTTCTGAGAGGTCGTCCACGATGAGAACGCGACTGCGACACGCGCTCGCCCCCCTCGGCCTCGCCATCGCCGCCGGCGGCTGCTCCAAGGGGGTCGATCCACCCGAGCTGCCCACCGCGGTGAGGATCCAGAGCGGCACCTTCACGATGGGCGCCGCCACGCGGCGCGTCTCGGGCGCCGACGTCACGATCTACGACCCCTGCGACGACGGTCGGGTGACCACCGGCGGCAAGAAGACGCTGGCCTGCGGCGCCGAGCTGATGAGCGAGGTCATCCGCCACGAGCGCACGGTGGCCGGCTTCTGCGTCGACCAGACCGAGGTGACCGTCGACCAGTACCGCCACTGCGTCGCCCTCGGCGACTGCAGCAAGCCCAAGAGCACCAACGCGGGCAACCGCGGGACGGGCTTCGTCGAGGACTACTACGACCAGGGCACGGGCACCTCGTTCGGCAACTATCCGGTGCTGGGGGTGACCCACGCCCAGGCCGAGGAGTACTGCCGCTCCAGCGCCGTCAAGGGCCGGCTGCCCACCGAGGTGGAGTGGGAGTTCACGGCCACCAGCCGCGGCGCGCGGGCCGAGGTGTGGGACGACGCCGGGCTGACCGCCAGCCTGTCCTCCTCGTGCGGCGACAGCGAGGGCAGCCGCGGTGCGGTGGCCTATGGCACCTGTACCGGCAACGAGCTGCTCCCCGTGCGCGCGGCCACCAAGGACAGCACCGCCGAGGGCGTGCGCGATCTGGCCGGCAACGCGGCCGAGTGGGTGGCCGACGAGTTCGACCACCTGGCCTACTGCGATCCGCGGCAGCCGCCGGGCGCGCTGACCGACCTCTACCGCATCGACGAGTCGTCGCGGCGCCCGTTGCCCGAGCCGCGGGCCGATCTGCCCAACGCGCTGCTCACCGACGACACCGGAGCCTGCCTGGTCAAGCCCGAGTCGGGGAGCACCTGCGCGACGTCGGACGACTGCCCCGACGGCGAGACCTGCAAGGGAAGCGCCTCGAACAAGAAGTGCTCGACCCCGGACCGCAACAAGTACACCGGCGGCTGTGACGACGTGCTCGAGCGCTGCCTCGGCGTATGCACCGAGGCCTGGAGCGGCGAGAGCATCGCCGAGAGCGAGCGCCAGGAGAGCTGGAAGCGACTGCACTGCGAGGCCGTGGGCGGCGACGTCGCCCGGACCGTGGGCAGCCCCAACCCGGGCAACTGCAACCCGATGTCGAGCTGCTCCTTGCGCGACCCCAACGCGCTCGAGGGCTGCGCGGACTACTGCACCTGCCTCGACGCCGATCTCCCCGCCCCTCAGGGCGCCCCGGCCTGCCTGCAGCGCTGCGTCGAGGACTACGCGACCTGCGCGGCCGGCTGCGTTCAGGACGGCGTGCAGATCGCCTGCACCAAGCCCGACATCGCCAACGATCCCGACACGAACCGCCCCCGCCCCTGGTGCGCGCCGCTGGCAGGTGGCGACAGCAGCCCGCACACCCGGCCCGAGAAGTTCGACGCCGACTTCCTGCAGGGCGCCTTCGTCGTGCGCGGCGGCAACTTCCAGGAGAGCGCGTCCTGCGGCGTGCGCCCCTCGCGTCGGGTCTACAAGACCGGCAGCTCTCCGCTCGTCGGCTTCCGCTGCGCCTACGATCCGGGCTCGATCCGCTGCCCCTGACGGGGCCTCACTGCAGCTCGATCGGCTTGTCGTCGGGCGGTCGCTGGGGCCGCGTGGGCAGGCCCGCGGGGACGACGGGCGGGGTGCCGGCGGTCGCCTCGGGCTTGGACCCCGTCACGACGCGGCGCGGCTTGGGGCGGGGCGCCTCGGGCTTGGGCTCGAGTACGAAGGTCGGGTCCGTCTTGCCGCCCGGCGTCAGCGTGATCTCCAAGTCCTCATAGCCGCCCTTCCGCAGCACCAGCACGGTGGCCGCGGTGATCGTGACGAAGTCCGTAGTCGGCGTCACCCCGAGCTGCTCGTTGGTCTTGGGGTTGATGACGCGGGCCTTGTCGGGCGTGCTCTTCACGATGAACCGGTAGGTGCGGACCGCGGCGTCGCGCGGCGGCGCGGCGGCGTCCGCGGGTGTGGGGGCAGCGTCCACCGAGGGCGGCGCGGCGGCGTCGCGCGGACCGGCGGAGGCGGTCAGCGTCGCGGCGTCGGGGCCTGCCTTGTTCTTCTCGCCACCGCCGAGCGCGAAGAACAGGACCGCGCTGGCCACCATGATCGGCACGCCCACCCCGGCCACCACCACGGGCAACCGGTTGCGGCTGATCGGGCGATCCGGCGCGGGCTCGTCGCCGAACACCATGCCGCCGGCCAGCGTGGGCTCGGCGGCGTCCATCAGACCCTCGGTGAGCACCTCGGTGTCACCGCCCGGCCGCAGGTTGCCGGGCGCCGTGCCCGCGCGCCCGGCCGGCACGATGACCGGCCCGGCGAGCGAGTGCGCCCCATCGCCGCCGGGCATCTGGGGGAGGCGGGCGGCGACGCTGTCATAGCTGGCGCCGTCGAGGAGCGCGTCCACCGCGTCGAGCTCGCTGAGCAGCTCGTCCACGGTGGCGTGACGCCCCTCGCGGTTCTTCTGCAGGGCCTTGAAGACGACCGCCTCGAGCGGCGCGGGCACCTGGTGATCGGCGTTGATCGTCCCCAACGCCGGCGGCTGCTCGTTGACGTGCGCGATGAGGATGCTGAGCGGGTTGTCGCCCAGGAAGGGGGGCCGCCCGATCAGCATCTCGTAGAGGATGACGCCGAGCGCGTAGATGTCGGAGCGCGCGTCGAGCTCGCCCGACCGCGCCTGCTCGGGCGACATGTACTTGGGCGTGCCGAAGATCATGCCGGCCTGGGTGAGGGTGCCGTCCTTGCCCTCGTACTCCTTCAGCTTGGCCACGCCGAAGTCGAGCACCTTCACGAAGTCGCGCTCGCCCTGGATCTCGGTGAGGAAGATGTTGTCCGGCTTGAGGTCGCGGTGGATGATCCCGGCCTTGTGCGCCTCGGACAGCGACTTGCACACCTGGCGCATGATGTGGATGCAGCGCTTGGGGCTGACCCCCTTCGCGCGCGCGAGCATCTGGGCGAGGCTCTGCCCGCGCAGGTACTCCATCGCCATGAAGAGGATGCCGTCCTCGCTCACGCCGAAGTCGTAGACCGAGATGGTGTTGGGGTGGGTCAGCCGGCTCGCCGCGAGCGCCTCCTGGTGGAAGCGCTTGATGACCGTCTCGTTGTCCGCGAACTCCTTGAGCAGCACCTTGAGCGCGATCATGCGCTGCACGGAGGGCTGGCGGGCCTTGTAGACGGCGCCCATGCCGCCCTTGCCCAGCAGC
>CALBMW010000367.1 GCA_937896275.1 uncultured Myxococcales bacterium | reverse complement strand
CCGCCTCTGCCGCGCGCGCCGCGTAGGCGTCGCGAACCCGCGCCGCGGCCTCGCCGGGCAGGAAGGACGGCGGATCCGACACGAACACCTCGGTCGCCAGCAGCGTGTGCGCGGTGTGGGCGCGCTCGGCCACCGTCACGCCGACGCCGCCACGGTTCGCCTCGGGCGCCAGGACGGCCGCGCGATGCGCCGGGCTTTGCATCAGCCCGGCGTGGATGGACTCCGCCGTATCGGCGGCGCCGATGTTCTCCATGACCACGTCGGCGGGCACCCCCGCGCGCGCCACGCGGTCGCCGACGTCCCCGGTCCGCGGCGAGACGTGTGCCACGAAGTCGTGATCTCGCATGTCCATCGAGTGCGCCCGCGCCACCGCGGCGAGGCGGTCGTCCCAGATCAGGGCATGAAGGCCGGCGCCGGCGCGGTCCGCGTTCACCCGCGCCCAGAGCGCCCGCTCGGCGGCGCGCGGCTCGATCGTGCTGCCGTCGGCCCAGGCCGGCGCGATCCAGGCGGACGGCGGCGCGTCGGCGCAGTAGATGGGGAAGTTCGCCAGCACCCGCGGCCCGGCCGGGTCACGTCCGAGCACCTCGATCTGATGGACCCCCGGCGCGCCGCACCGCAGCCGGGCGGCGAAGGCGGCGTCGCGCCCTTGGTGCAGCGTCTGCACCTGCCCGCCCGGCCCCGTCGCGTGCACCTCTGCTTCCCCGTAGGGCGCGAGCACCCGGCCTCGCAGGGGCGCGTCGGTGCCGACCTCGAGCCACCGGGGCACGGGCTCGTCGAAGACCACGCGGCGCTCGGTGAGCAGGATCACGAGGCGGCCCGCCGCCACCCCCGCCCCCACCCGATCATGACGGCCACGCTTCAGGCTGGCGCCCACGACGGACCGCGCCTGGCGGGCCACCTCCTGGGCCGACGCGTCGGGCAGCGCCGCGACCAGATAGGTCAGCACCGGCTCGACGACGCCCGCGCTGGACGCCGCGAACTGCATGAGATCATTAGGAAAACTTGTTCCTGGCCGACCGACCGCCGCGAGCGTCGTCGCGGCCGCGTCGAGGGCCGCGTCGCGCTCCAGGGGGGGCAGCCCCAGCGCCCGCGCCTCTTCCTGAGTGACCCGCACGACGGCCCGCGCCGCGGGGTGACCGATCCCGACGCCGACCGGATCGCCGTAGCGCTCGACGGGCCGGTGGGCCGGCCGGACGGCTCCCGGCGACGGCGCGGGCCCCGAGACCGGCGACGGCTCACCGCCGCAGTTGGCCAGCAGGACCACCGCGGCGGCGAGACCGAGGGGGATCGGCGTGCGCATGAGTCGAGGGTGACGCGGCCGCCCGACGGTCCGCCACTCGAGATGTTGGTCACCGGCGCGGCGATTGCTAGGCTGGCGGCGATGCGCACCGAAGCACCGCCGACGCGAGACATCCCGATGAGCGAGGCCACAGACCGCCGCAAGCTGGTGACGGTCATCGCGCCCGCCTACAACGAGGCGGGCGTGCTGGCCCGCAACCTCGGCACCCTCGTCGCCCACCTCCGTGGCCTCGAGGACCGCTGGCGCTGGGAGCTGCTGGTCGTCAACGACGGCAGCACCGACGACAGCGGCAAGATCGCGGACGCCTTCGCGGCCGATCACCCGGGCGTCCGCGTGATCCACCACCCGGTCAACATGAACCTGGGCCAGGCGCTGCGCACCGGCTTCGCCCACGCCCGCGGCGACTGGATCGTGGTCCTCGACGTCGACCTCAGCTACGAGCCGAGCCACATCGAGACGCTCGTCGGCACGCTCGAGGCGACGCGCGCGCACGTCGTGGTCGCCTCGCCCTACATGAAGGGCGGCCAGGTCACCAACGTGCCCTTCGCGCGTCTCCTCCTGAGCCGCTGGGCCAACCGCTTCCTCGCCTACTTCTGCCACCACATCGATCTGCACACCATCACCGGCATGGTGCGCGGCTACGACCGACGCTTCCTGCGGCGCCTGAACCTCAAGTCCATGAGCGTCGATATCAACACCGAGATTGTCTACAAGGCGATGCTGCTGCGCGGCCGCGTCGTCGAGATCCCCGCTCACCTCGACTGGACGCTGCAGCGGCAGGCGGGCGTGGGGCGCATGTCGAGCTTCCGCATCCTGCGCGGCATCGCCACCTACATCCTGTCCGGCTTCACCTTCCGCCCCTTCATGTTCTTCTTCTTGCCCGGCCTCGTCCTGGCGCTGGCGTCGGTCTACATCATGGGATGGATCTTCTGGAACGTCGGGGACTACTGGTCCGCGGCGTCCATGGTCGAGACGGGGGTGGAGCATCGGCTCAGCGAGGCGGTGCGCCTGCTCTACGAGCAGCGCCCCCACGCCTTCATGGTGGGCGGCGTGACGATGATCGCGTCGCTGCAGCTCATGTCGCTGGGCTTCCTCGCGTTCCAGTCGAAGCGGAACTTCGAGGAGCTGTTTCACCTCGGCTCGCCCACCGAGGGGCACGGGGATCTGGACGGGCCGGACGCGCCCTGACGCGCCGCGGAGAGCCCGCCCGCCGACCGCTACCGTACCAGCCCGACCCGTAACCGCCGGGCGACGTCCTCGGCCCCGCCCCCGTTGATGACACGCGTGTAGCCGCGCCGCCGGAGGTCCTGCACCGCGCGCTCGGCCCGCGAGCCCCGCGCGCAGAAGACGACCGCCGGGGCGTCAGGCGCGCCCACCGCCCGCGCGACCGCCTCCAGATCCTGCACAGGGGCGTTGACCGAGCCTGGGACGTGCCCCGCCGCGAACTCCTCCGGGGTGCGCACGTCGACGAGCGTGCGCCCCTCTGCCTCCCAGATGGACGCGGCGCCTGGGCCCGCCGCCTGGCCCGCCGCCTGGCCC
>CALBMW010000366.1 GCA_937896275.1 uncultured Myxococcales bacterium | reverse complement strand
CAGTCCTTCGATTGCCTTCATCGAGCTCCCCATCTCATGAACGGTCCGGTCAAGCGCCGGTGTGTTGACGCGGGCGCGTTCCCCACGGACGAGCCCACCAGGAAAAAAACAAACGCGGGTCGACCGTACCGACGACCGACCCGCGCGCAAGATAACTCAGAGCCCATCGATTGATGCAAGCCGATGGGATGGCGGATCGGGCGAAGGCCCGACCCGCAAGCTCAGCGAACGCGATCCGAGAACTTCGCCTTGAGCTGCTCGCTGACCTCGTTGGGCACCTGGGCGTAGCGCGCGAACTCCATCGTGAACTCCGCCTTGCCCTGCGTGGCCGAGCGAATCACGTTGGAGTAGGCGAACATCTCGGCGAGCGGCACCTCGGCGTCGATGACGCAGAAGGCCTCCTCCTGCTGCGTCCCGGTGATGACGCCGCGGCGCTGCATCAGCGTGCCGACCATGCCGCCCTGGAACTCGGTCGGGCCCTCGAGCTGCACCTTCATGATGGGCTCGAGGATGATCGGCTTGGCCCGCGGGTAGACCTCGCGCCAGGCGCCGCGCGCGGCCTCCTGGAAGGCGATGTCCGAGGAGTCGACCGCGTGGGCCGCGCCGTCGTTGAGCACCACCCTCACGTTCAGCACCGGGAAGCCGATCAGCCGGCCCTTCTCGAGCATGGACTGGAAGCCCTTGTCGCAGGCGCTGATGAACTCCTTCGGGATCGACCCACCCACGATCTGTGAGTCGAAGGTGTAGTCGGCGTCGGGGTTCGGCTCGATGAAGCCCGCGACGCGACCGAACTGGCCCGAGCCGCCGGTCTGCTTCTTGTGGGTGTAGCTGTAGTCGGCCCTCTCCGAGATGGTCTCGCGGTAGGCCACCTGGGGCGCCCCGCTCTCGACCTCGGCGCTGTACTCACGCTTCATGCGCTCGAGGTACACCTCGAGGTGCAGCTCGCCCATGCCGCAGATGATGGTCTCGCTGCTGTCCTGGTCGACGAAGGTGCGGAAGGTCGGATCCTCGCGCGTGAAGCGCGAGAGCGCCTTCGACATGTTGATCTGCGCCTTGCTGTCGACCGGCTTGATCGCGAGCTGGATGACCGGCTCCGGGATGTGCATCGACGTCATCGTCACGCTGGCGCTGCCATCCGTGAAGGTGTCCCCCGACGCACAGTCGACGCCGAACAGCGCCACCAGGTCGCCGCCGCAGCTGTCCTCGATGTCCTCCATCTCGTTGGAGTGCATCCGAACGAGGCGCCCGACCTTCACCTTCTTGCCGGTGCGGGCGTTGTAGATGGTGTCGCCCTTGCGCATGCTGCCCTGGTAGACGCGCAGGTAGGTCAGCTGACCGTAGCGGCCATCCTCGAGCTTGAACGCGAGCGCCACGAGGGGCTTCTCGGGTTCGTGGCCGAGCACGATGGGCTCCTCGCCCTGCTCGATGTCGAGCGCCGTGTTCTGCACCTCCGTCGGGTTGGGCAGGTAGTCCAGCACAGCGTCGAGCAGGGACTGCACGCCCCGGTTCTTGTAGGCGCTGCCCACCAACACCGGCACGAGCTTCAGGCCGATGGTGCCCGCTCGGATGGCGCGCTTGACCTGCGCCTCGGTGGGGTGACCCTCGAGCACGGCCTCCATCAACTCGTCGTCGAACATGCTGACGGCGTCGAGCATGTGCTCCCGATACTCCTCGGCCTGGGCCAGGAGGTTCTCCGGGATGGGCCCCTCGGTGATGTCCTCGCCGTTGGGGCCGTCGAAGGTACGCGCGATCATCTTGACCAGGTCGACGTGCCCCTTGTGGGCGTCCTCGAGGCCGATCGGGATCTGGAGCATCACGGCGTTGAGGTGCAGCTTCTCGCGAAGCTGCTTCATCACCTTGAACGGGTTGGCGCCCGAGCGGTCGCACTTGTTGACGAAAGCGAGGCGGGGCACGTTGTAGCGGCGCATCTGCCGGTCGACGGTGATCGACTGGCTCTGCACGCCCGCCACGCCACACAGCACCAGGATCGCCCCGTCGAGCACGCGCAGGGCGCGCTCCACCTCGACCGTGAAGTCGACGTGTCCCGGTGTGTCGATGATGTTGACGTGATGCTCTTTCCACTCACAGTGGGTCGCGGCGGACTGGATCGTGATGCCGCGCTCCTTCTCGAGCTCCATCGAGTCCATCTTCGCGCCGACACCGTCCTTGCCACGCACCTCGTGAATCGCGTGAATGCGGTTCGTGTAGAACAGCACGCGCTCGGTGAGCGTGGTCTTGCCAGAGTCGATGTGGGCACTGATGCCGATGTTTCGGACCCTGTTGAGGTCGGTGATCATGACCCGAGCTCCAATGATACGAGTGGACTGGAAATCAAACGGTCAGCGAGAGCGAGGCGCGAAGGATACGCACGCGCGCCTCAAAAGCAAGTGGAATCCAGGTCCGCTTGACCGGTGTTCGGGAGTGTGCATGCTGTGGCGACCGTGAAGCCCCGCAAGCCCAGCGCGCGTCGCCCCGCGCGCGTCCAGCCCCCCTCCACCCCGACGCGCGCCGGGCGCGTCATCGCGCGCCATGGGCCCGTGCTGACCGTGGCCTGCGCCGACGGCACCACCTGCGAGTGCGTGGCGCGGGGCAAGGGCAAGGGCACCGTCATCGGCGACCGGGTCCGCTTCATCGAGGGCGCGGACACCGAGATGGCCGAGGGCCTCGTGGTCGAGATCGAGCCCCGTGACCGGGTCCTGGTGCGCGCAAACGCGCTGGGGCGCCGCGAGCAGGTGTTGGCCGCGAACCTCGATCACATCTTCGTGGTGGTCACCATCGAGCCGCCCCTGCGCGAGGGCCTCATCGATCGCTACGTCGTTGCCGCCCACCAGCAGGGGATCGACGCCTCGATCGTCTTCAACAAGGTCGATCTGTTGACAGACGCGGACGCGATCGAGGACGTCGGCGACCGCTTGGCCCCCTACCCCGCCCTCGGCTACCCGGTCTACTTCGTGTCGGCGGCCGCCCGCAAAGGGCTCGGCGATCTGCGGACCGCCCTCCAGAGTAAGTGCAGCATCTTCGTCGGCCACTCGGGGGTCGGCAAGACCAGCCTGCTCAACGCCCTCGATCCGGGCCTGGGCGAGCGGGTGCAGCAGCTCAGCGACTCGAGCGGGCGCGGCCGGCACACCACGAGCGCGTCGATGTTGCACACCCTGCCCGGCGGCGGCGAGGTGATCGACAGCCCAGGGGTGCGTGGCTTCGGTCTGTGGGACCTCGAGCCCGAGGCCTTGCGCGACCACTTCGTCGAGATGGCGCAGCGCGCCGGGCAGTGCCGCTTCAAGGACTGCCAGCACCTGAGCGAGCCGGGCTGCGCGGTGCTCGCGGCCGT
>CALBMW010000365.1 GCA_937896275.1 uncultured Myxococcales bacterium | reverse complement strand
TCCGAAGGCGGCGCCTCGACCGACGCGTGCCCCCCGAAGTCACCGACACGGGTCGCCCCATCGTCCTGGGCCCCACCGGTCGACTGAGAGGCCTCGGCCTCCTCCTCGCCCGGGTGACCGCCCTGGACCACGATGACGTGCGCGCAGCGCTTGCAACGAATCTTGAAGACCTTGTTACGGACCTTCTCGTCGTTGATCTGGTACTTGGCGCTGCAGTTGTCGCAGACGATCCTCATCAAGCGCTCTCCCAGCTGGCAAGGGAACCTCGGCGCCCGGGGGCGCGAGAACCCGCGCGATTATAGGTGCGGCTCACCTGCGCCCGCAAGAACCCACAGGGACCGAGGCCCTCCGGGTTTCGCGCTCGAACCGTCCGACCGGACCAACTACGCCGCGCGCTGGGCGGATTGTCCGGTGCCGCGTCCACTTCGATTCGAGCGTTGCACGGGCGTCGCGCCCATGGGCCGTGCCCGTGAATCGGCTGGGCGCGCTCGAGCGCGGCCCTCGCCACGGCAGGTTCGGACGATCGACGCTCAGCGAAGACTGGCGTCCCGGGCGGTCGCCTTGAGCTTGGGCAGGAAGTCCTTCTTCAGCTTCAAGAGCCGCTCGAACTTCACCTTCTGACGAGCATCCGTGTAGAGCACCTGGGGCTTCTTGTACTGGCCGTCGATGAGCAGGTCGTCGAAGTTGTAGAACTTCGTCTTCGCGTCCCCGCCGTCCTGGGCCACCGCCGCGACCGGCGCGCCGATCAGCAGCGAAGCCGTCAGCAGAATGCGCACCACCGTCATCGCATCTCCTCTCGTGGGGTGGTCTTCACCCCGCGCCAGTATGGCTGGCCGATCCCGAGCTGTCGAGGCGCCCTGCCAGACTCGGCCGGCTGCCCAAAGGCTCGAAGCTCATCAGCGAAACGAGCACGCTTGCCCGGCGGCGCGACCCTCGGACCGGCGCGGCCCGTCCGGCGCGCGTCCACGGCCGGTGGCCGATTTCGGGACGCCCTCAGCTCTCACCGTCCGCAGGCGGCGCGTCGGCGGCAGGCTGGGTGCCGTCCGCGGGCGCGGCACCGTCCGCGGGCTGCGCCCCTTCGACAGGGGGGGCATCGCCCGCGGCGCCGTCTGCCGGCGGTGCGTCGCCCGGTGGCGGCGCCATGCCGTCACCGGTCGGAGGCGCCTCGCCACCGTCGCCCTCTCCCCCGCCCTCATCAGGCGGCGGAGGCGGCGCGTTGGCGGCCTCTTCGAGGAACTTCAGGTTCTGCAGAAAGGGATCGTCGGCCGCCAGCTTCGCCGCCACGGCGAACCGCTTGTACAGCTCGATCGCCTTCTTGGGCTGCCCGAGCTGCTCCTCGTAGATCTTGCCAGCGCGCCGCAGCACCTCGGGGTCGTCTCCGCCGATCGCCAGGCTCTCCTCGTACACCTTGGCCGCCGTCTCGTACTCACCGGTGCCGAAGAGCGAGTTGGCCTCGCCCACCATCGCTTGAAAGTGCTGGGGGAAGCGCGCCCGGACTGCCTGGAACTGCTTCAGCGACTCCCGGTAGTCGAGGTAGTCGAGGTAGATCGACGCCACGTTGAGTCGTGCGTCGTCCATGGTGGCGTCCAACGAGATCGCTTTCTCGAACTCGACCACCGCCGACGGCACCTGCTCGAGCTGAAAGTAGGTCAGCCCCAGGTTGTTGTGCGCCCGCGCGTTGTTGGGCTCGAAGTTGATCGCCTTCTGGAACATCAACAGCGCCAGCGGCAGCTTGTTCTGTGCCAGGTAGATGAGCCCCAGGTTGACGATCGCCGGCACGTTCTTCGGCTGAACGGCGAGCACCTCCTTCACGTAGCGAAGCGAGGTCGCGCTGTCCCCCTTCTTGAGGTAGGCGGCGGCCAAGTTGTTGCGGGCCTGAAGGTCGTCGTTCTTGGTCCGCAGCACCGACTCGAACTCGGTGATCGCCTGGTCGGGCTCGCCGCTCAGGAGCAAGGCCCGGCCCAGCGCGAGGTTCACCCCGCGGTCGGTGACGTTCTGGTCGATGAGCTTGCGGTAGGCCTTCACGGCGTCGGCGTAGCGACCGAGGCGCTCATAGCTGTAGGCCTGGTTGAGCCACGCCACGGTGTATTCGTTGTAAGCGCCCGTGGCCTTCTCGAAGGACTCGGCCGCGAGGACGAAGTTCGGGGGCGTGACCTGCAGGGCGTCGACGCCCGCGGCGAAGGCCGTCACCGCCGACACCGGGATGCCGTCGACCTTCTTCTCGACCTTGACGGGCGGCTTGTCGCCGATCGGGTCTTCCTTGATCGGCGTCCCGCCGCACCCGGCCGCGACCACGACGACCAGCGAAAAGAGTCCAGCCTGCAGCCGCATCACTTCTTCTCCTTCGCGGCAGCGTCGGCCGCGGGCTTCGGCTCGGCG
>CALBMW010000364.1 GCA_937896275.1 uncultured Myxococcales bacterium | reverse complement strand
CGCGCGCCGACGGCGACGCCCCAGGCCCAGGAGCAGCGGCGCCAGGGCCCACCAGAACGGCGCCGGTCCGCTCTGCTCGCCCACGTCGCACCCGCCGCAGCCGCCGCCGCCGTCCACGCTGGGCGGCACGCGGCCGATCAGCTCGTCGCTCCGCACGTCGAGGAACGCCTCGGCCACGTTGCCAGCCTCGTCGACGGCCCGCACGGTCAGGCGCGCCGCGTCACCGAAGGCGACCGCGTCCCCACGAACCGGCCGCCACGCGCCCTCGTCCAGGCGGGCCTCGATCCGCAGATCGGCCGCCTCGCTGACCATGTCGCTCACCGTCACGACCGCCTTCTCGCCCCGCCGCGTCAGGCTCAGCTCCGGAGGCAGCGCGTCGATGATGACCATCGCCTCGGCCGGCGTCAGGTCGAGCGTGCGGTAGTCGTCGACCCGCCTCGCCTGCACCTCGATGACGTGCTTGCCCTGCAGAAACAGCGCGGGGCTGCGGATGTCCATCACCGTCGCCTTCGAGAACAGGCTCCACGAGAAGTCGTCGACCCGCCACGCGAACTCCATCGGCGCCTCGTCCAGGCTGCCGTCGAAGCCCTCGACCGCGATCTTCACGAAGGGGCGCCGCCAGGCCAGCGGCGCGTCGGCGATCATCTGCTCGGCCGAGGGCGTGTGAACCTCGAGCACCCTCATCTCGGTGTCGACGCTGAAGCCGAGGCCCGCCCCCGGATCGCCCTCGGCCGGCGCGCGGCGCAGGTTGGCGAAGAGGCCGATCGCGCTGTTCTCCTCGATGCCCGTCAGCGCGTGGTCCTGCACGTCGAGCTGGTAGCCGATGATGTCCGGCAGCGCGATCGGATCGGTCAGGCTCGCGGTCGCCGAGTTCAGCGCGCCGCCCAGGATGGCCGGCAACAGGGCCAGCAGACCCTGCACGCTGCCGCCCACGATCTCGGCGTTGTCGCCCTCGATGTTGCGCAGCGCCCCGGCCAGATCGCCCAGGATGATGCGCACCCCGTTGTCGGGCGTGAAGGCCGCCCCGATGGGCACCACCACGTCGGCCGACAGGCTGAACACGCGCACCCACCGGTCATTGATGTAGGCGTGGAAGTCCAGGTTCAGGTTGGGGATCTCGAGCGTGATCAGCGGATCGTCGAGGATCAGCTGCCCCTCGTCGTCGGGATCCGGCCGCGTGGTGTTGGCGCCGATGTGCGCGATGGGCACCTCCTGCGGCGACAGCGTGATCGCCAGCGCGGGGTTGCGCCCCTCGAGCAGCCCGCGGAGCCCCGGCACGGCCGCGCCGATGATGTTCGCGTTGAGGGCGCTGATCGTGTCGCTGGTGATGGCCAGGCACAGCGTGCCGCTGTTGAAGATCGCCCAGAACACGTGATCGAGGATGGTCTGCGTGATCCCGATGCCCACCTCGTAGGTGCGGCCGAGCGGATCGACGTTGCCGCGCAAGGTCTCGAGGCGCGGCGGCTCGAACGAGGGATCCGGCTGCGGGCGCCGCGGCACGCAGCGGTTCTTCTCGGAGCTCGCGCCGGCGATGATGCCCACCGACAGGCCACCCTGCGCCACCTCGACGTAGCTGCCGGGGGTGGCCAGGTACTTCAGCTCGGCCTCGAGCCCCGGCGAGAAGCTGGACAGCAGGTCGCCCAGGTTCAACTGCCCCTCGATGCCCAACGGCGCCGGCACGCACGCGCCGTCCAGCATGCAGCGCCCGCCCTCGCACTGGCTGCCGCCCTCGACCGGACACTCGCTGTTGTCCGCGCAGCTGCGGCACGTGAAGTCCTGAACGAAGCCCCCGATGATGTCGGTCAGCGGGCCCTGCACCAGGCTGCCGACGGTGTCGAGCAGGAGGTCCCCGATGAAGGGGAAGTTGATGACCGCATCGATGGCCGTGCACAGGAAGCTCAGGAAGCCCTCGTTGCCCTCGAGCCTGATGTTGAGCTGCGAGAGCTGGAAGCTCGGATCGGCCAGCACGAAGGTCAGATCGCGGGTCGGCTCGGGCGTCGACAGCATGAGATCGGCCTGCACCGGGAAGCCCGGCCCGTCGATCATCAGCGAGCAATCCACGATGGGGCTCGCGACGACGTCGAAGCGGGCCGAGAGCTCGTCGAAGGTGATCACCGCGCGCAGGCGGTCGGGCTCGACGGCCTGCAGATCGATGCCGCCGATCGCGATGTTGATGTTGCAGCCGTCCTGGCCCGAGCCGTCCGCGCAGGGCTCCGCCTGGCAGTAGCCCCACTGCACCAGGCCGATGATGTCGCCCCCGTCACCCGGCAGGCAGAAGGTCAGGCCCTCTGCGGGCAACACCTGCGCGAGGAGGGGCTCGAGGTTCTCCTCGAGGAATGTGAGGCCGTGATCCGTCAGCCGCACCTGCACCGCGCTGTGCACACGATCCTTGTCGGGGAAGGGCTCGCCCTCCTGCGAACACCCGGAGCAGCCGGTAGAGCGACCGCAGGCGGCCAGCGTCATGAGCACGAAGACCGAGCGGACATAGATCCGCCACCCGCCCCGCTTCTTGGACCGATCGGCCATTGCACGACTCCCCCTAGAATCGGACAAACGTAGGTCCACGGCGCCCGAGGCGTCAAGCGAGGCGCGGCGGGGCGCGGCCCGGACCCCCATAAGGGCGCGAAGTTGCCGCGCCCGCCCACCCCCCTTACAATCGCGCCGTTCGGCAGATGCCTCCCGGGACGGCAGTTCGCGCGTGCAAGAAGGCTCTCGATTCGGCCCCTACGAGATCATCAAGCGCATCGCCTATGGCGGGATGGCAGAGATCCACCTGGCCAAGGCGACCGGCATCGGTGGCTTCGTCAAGCTCCTGGCCCTCAAGGTCATCCATCCGAAGTTCTCGGAGGATCAGGAGTTCATCGACATGCTGATCGACGAGGCGAAGATCGCCGTTCAGCTTTCGCACGTGAACATCGGGCAGATCTTCGACCTCGGCCGCATCGATCACACCTACTTCATCGCGATGGAGTTCATCGACGGCAAGGACCTCTACCAGCTGCTGGTCCGCTGCTCCGAGCTCGACATCGACATCCCCTTCGACGTCATCGCGTTCATCGGCATCGAAGCCGCCGCCGGCCTGCAGTACGCGCACAACAAGGCCGACAACTACGGGCGCCCGCTCGACCTGATCCACCGCGACATCAGCCCGCAGAACATCCTCATCTCGTACGACGGTGAGGTGAAGATCGTCGACTTCGGCATCGCCAAGGCCAGCCAGCGGTCGCGCGAGACCGAGAACGGGGTGATCAAGGGCAAGTTCTTCTACATGTCGCCCGAGCAGGCCTGGGGCGACACGCTCGACGGACGGACCGACATCTTCAGCGCGGCGATCTGCCTCTACGAGATGATCACGGGCGAGATGCTCTACAACGAGGAGAAGGCCCTCGTCCTGCTCGACCGCGTGCGCAAGGCCGAGATCCCTCCGATGCGCAAGAAGCGCACCGATCTCCCGCCCGCTCTCGAGCAGGTGGTGCTCAAGGGCCTCGCCCGGGAGCGCGAGAACCGCTTCCAGTCCGCCGGCGCGATGCAGGGCGCCCTGTCAGCCTTCCTTTATGGCAATTGGCCCAGCTTCAACCGCAGGCGCGTGGCCGACTTCATGCGCGAGGTGTTCGGCGATCAGCGCTTCGTGCTGCCGCTGCCGGTGGCGCCGGTCGAGGACGAGAGCGGCCTGATGGGGGCCAAGGACTTCGACCTCAGCCAGTCGATCATCTTCGATCTCAAGCAGTTGGACTCCACGCCGGCGGCGCGGCCCGAGAACCGGGCGCGACAGGCGGCCGCGGAGCCCGAGGAGGCGGACTTCGACTCCGAGGAGCGCACGGTGCTCGGGGCCGAGGCCCAGGCCCAGGCCCAGGCCCAGCAGCGCGCGGCCGCCCCCGCCTCGCCCAGCTTCCGGGACGATGACGAGGAGGAGGAAGAGGAGGAGCGCACCATCACCGAGGCGGTGTGGTCCGCCGCGGGGGGCCACCTGCTGCCGCCCCCCGAAGAGGAGGAGGAGGAGGACGCCACCGCGGTCATCGACATGGCGGGCGTCAGCATTCCCGGCGACGAGACGCCGCTGAGCGAGCAGGGGCCCGAGCAGCCGACTTCGCTGTTTACGCGCAGCGGGGTCCAGCCGGAGCGCCTCAACCGGCCGGTGCAGCCGAGCGCGGGCCCGAGCGCGCCCCCGCGTCCCATGGCCGCGCCCTCCACGCCC
>CALBMW010000363.1 GCA_937896275.1 uncultured Myxococcales bacterium | reverse complement strand
CGGCACACCGCCCGCACCGGGAACGCCGCCCATGCCCGGCGCGCCGCCCGGCCCCGGCTGACCGCCCGCGCTCTGGCCACCCTCGCCGCCGGCGCCACCCGCGCCGGTGCCGTCGTCCTCCTGCTGACACCCCCAGGCGGCCACCAGCAGCACGCCCATCAACACTCCGATCCGTCGCATGGCTCAACCTCCATCCGTTGCGTGACCGCGCCACGATGCACCCAAAGCCCAGTTCGACGCGACCCTCCGCGCCCGCACCGCGCATCGGCGGTGCGCCCTGTGCGAGACTGCCGGCCATGCGCCTGCACCTCCCCTTCTCGGTCCTGTTCCTCGGCACGGCCCTGCTCGCCCAGACCTACGTCTATCGGCGCCTCGCGCGACCGCTGGTTCGAGGGCGGGCCGGCCGGTGGTCCGTGCTGGGGTTCTTCGCCGCGATGACCGCGGTGCTGGGCCTGCGTCGCGCGCTGTCGGGGACGCTGCCGCCCGCGCTCGGGCGCCTCGTCTCACAGGCCGGCTACGTGTGGCTGGGGCTGCTCATCTGCCTGATGGTGGCGACGGTGGCGAGCGATCTGCTCCTGCTCGTCCGCTGGCTGGTGACGCGGCGCGAGCGCCCGGCCGTCGACGCGCTGCCCATCGATCCCGTTCGCCGCGAGGTGATCGCGCGCACCGTCGCCCTGGGCACCGGCCTGGTGGGGCTGTCGACCGCGGGCTATGGCACGTGGCGCGCCTTCGCGCCGCCCGAGCTCACCGACCTGACCGTGCTGATGCCCCGCCTGCCGCGCAGCCTCGACGGCCTCACGATGGTGCAGATCACCGATCTGCACCTCGGCACCTTCGTCGACGCGCGCTTCCTCGACGAGTTGGTGGATCGCGTCAACCGCCTGAAGCCGGATCTGGTGGCGATCACAGGCGATCTGGTGGACGGCAGCGTCCCGTCCCTGGGCCCCGCCGTGGCTCGACTCACCCGCCTGCGGGCGCGCTTCGGCACCTTCTTCGTCACCGGCAACCACGAGTACTACTCGGGCGACCGGGAGTGGGCGGCGTTCCTGCAGGGCCAGGGCATCGAGGTGCTGCGCAACCGCCGCGTCCCCATCGGTGACGCGGGCGGCCGCTTCGATTTGGTGGGGGTCGACGACTGGACCGGCGGCTTCGTGCGCGGCCGCCCCGAGTACGACCTCGACGCGGCGCTCGCCGGCCGCGATCCCGAGCGCGGGGCGGTGCTCCTGGCCCACCAGCCGACGAACCTCGACGTCGTCGCCTCCCACGGCATCGACCTGCAGCTCTCGGGGCACACCCACGGCGGCCAGATCTTCCCGGCGACGGCCCTGATCGGCCTGCGCTGGCCCTACACCCGCGGCCTCTACCATCGCGGCGACACCAGCCTGTACGTCAGCCGCGGCTGCGGGTTCTGGGGGCCGCCGATGCGCCTGGGCAGCCCACCGGAGGTTGTGCGGATCGCGTTGACGGGGTGACGCGCCCCTGCCCCGCGGCGACCTACCGCACCACCAGCACCGGGCACGGCGCGTGGTGCACCACCCGGTCGCTCACCGAGCCCACCAGGAAGCGGCGCACGGCCGAGAGCCCGCGCGAGCCGATGACCACCAGATCGAAGGCGCCCTCCTCGGCCACGCGACAGATCGTGTCGGCGGGATCGCCCGCCTCGACGCGGCGCTCCCACGTCACCGCCGTCTCGGCCAGCGCCGGCATCACGTCCTCGAAGCGTTGGTCGGCCAGCCAGGTCACGCGGTCGACCCCCGACGGCGGCGCCTCGTAGTAGCCGGGGAGCGGCCCGAAGTCCTCGACGACCTCGAACACGGTGAGGCGGGCGCCCAGGCGGGCGGCCAGGTCCAGCGCGACCTCGAGGGCCTGATGAGCGTCCGAGGAGCCATCCACGGGGACCAGTATTCTCTGGAAGTCGCGGGCCATGGGCCGAGCTTCGTGCGCCGTCGCGGGACCGTCAAGCGGCGACGCGCGGGCGCGCCCGAGGCACCGCCGCACGTCCCCGCCCCGCCCGGCGGACGCCGCCTCTCTTCCCTGCACGGATCCCGTTAGACTGCCGGCCCTGATTCAACCAGGCCCCGCCGACCGACCCGTGCCGCCCTCCGCCTCATACGACCGCACCGTGATGGCCGAGGGCTTCGCCAGCGAGGTCTTCGTCACGCTCACCGGGGGGGCCTTCCTGACCGGCCTGGCCCTGCACCTGGGCGCCGGTCCCATCGCGCTGGCGCTGCTCGCGTCCTTGCCCTTCCTGTGTCAGAGCGCCCAACTCGCCGCGCCCATGCTCGAGCGCCGCCTCGGATCGCGGCGGCGCTTCGTGGTGCCGGCGGCCTTCGCCGCGCGCTTGCTGTGGCTGGTGCCGGCCGCCCTGGCCGCCCTGAACGCGCGGGGCGACCTGGCGCTGGGGGCCGCCATCGCCGCCGTCCTCGTGCTGTCCTTGTTGGGCATGGTCGCCCAGAATGGCTGGATCGCGTGGTTGGCCGATCTCGTGCCGGGGGAGCGGCAGGTGGCGCTCTTCGGTCGGCGCGCCTGGGCGGTGAGCGCCGCGACCCTGGTGGCGACCCCGTGCGGCGCCGTGGCGCTCGATCACCTGAGCGGGCAGGGCCGCGCGGGCCTCGCCCTGGGCCTGCTGGGCTGCGTCGCCGTGATCGGCGGCGTCGGCTCGACCGTCGCGCTGAGTCGGATGCCCGAGGTCGCGCACGCCCCCGGCACCGAGCGGCTCGCCCCCCACCTGCGGCGCGTGACGCGCGACCCCGCCTTCCGCCGGGTGCTGGCGCTGTTCTCGTTGTGGCACACCGCCATCGGCCTGCCCGCGCCCTTCTGGGCGCTCTACATGATCAACATGCTGGACATGAGCTTCCTGCTCATCACCGTGCACGTCATCCTCAGCCTCACCCTGCGGCTGCTCACGAGCAACGCGTGGGCCCGCCTCATCGAGCGGGTCGGCAGCCGGCGCGTGCTCATCGCCTGCGCCTTCGTGCTGACCTTCAACCCGGTGCTGTGGCTCCTCGCCAAGCCGGACACGCTGTGGCCCATCTGGCTCGAGGGGTGCGTCTCGGGGGTGGCCTGGACCGGCTACAACCAGGCCGCCTTCATCCAGCCGATCGCGATCCTGGCACCGCGCGATCGCAG
>CALBMW010000362.1 GCA_937896275.1 uncultured Myxococcales bacterium | reverse complement strand
CGCGGCGCACGCGGGCGCCCTACACTGCCGTCGTCATAGAGTGCGGCGCCAGACAGTGCCGGCGCCAGACACTGCCGGCGCCAGACAGTGCCGGCGCCAGACAGTGCCGGCGCCAGACACTGCCGGCCGATTCGGGCGCGAGCCCGTCCCGTGCAGAAGGAGGTACCCCCGTGAGCGTGACGCCGGCGCAGAGCCGAGCCGCCCTCCAGGCGATGCTCGACGCGCGGCTCGAAGAGAAGGCGGCCTGGCTGCACGCGCGCCTCGCCCATGCCGACGTCGAGTCCGTGGGTCGTATGTTGCTCGAGGCGGGGCCGGCCGTGGGGCGCCGCCCCCTGGTCGCCGCCTTCGCCGAGCGCGACGCCGCTCGCCTCGACACGGCCCTGGGTCCGATGCCCGTGGGTCACTGGCGCACCGACGAGGCGGTCCGCACGCTCCTGGTCGCCCACGTCGCCGATCTGACCGAGCGGCCCTTCCACACGCTCTACCAGCTGTACGACCAGGGTGACACCGACGCGCGCGTCGCCGCGCTGCGGGCCGTCAACCTGGTGAACGACGATCGGGTGGCCGACGGCCTCGAGATCATCCACGACGCCGGGCGCACCTACCTGGCCGAGCTGATGAGCGCGGGATGGACGAAGAGCCCTTTTAGTTCCGCGCACTTGAGCGACTTCGAGTTTCGCAAGGCCGTGCTCAAGGCGCTGTTCTGTGACGTACCCGTCGAGGGCTTCATGGGGCTCGAGCAGCGCGCCGACGCCGAGCTGGCCAAGAGCCTGTGCGCGTATGCCGACGAGCGCGTGGCGGCGGGGCGACCGGTGCCGAAGCCGGTCTGGATCGTGGCCGCGCTGCACCCGCGCCCCGGCCTCGTGGCGCGGCTCATCGGCATGCTCGAGAACCCCCTGCCCGACGAGCGCCAGGTGGCCGCCACAGCGCTCGCCAACGCCCGAGATTCACGGGCCCTGCCCTTCATCGGCGAGCGCCTCGAGCGAGAGCAGGACGCGACCGTGCGGGCCGCGCTCCAGCGGGCCATCGAGGCCACGCCACGCTGACCCGAGGGTGCCCAGCGCCCGGCTCGGAGGACGCCATGCGGATCATGCTGATCGCCCTGTTGCTCGCGGTGCCCGCCGCCTGCCCGGCCGCCGACCGCACCGAGGACGAGGCGGCCATCGCCCGCCTGATCAAGAAGGCCGAGTCGGCCGGCTTCGAGCGGCACCAACTCGAGCGCCACCTGTCGGCCTTCGATGGTGCCTGCACGTGGACGCTGGGGCGCCGCGAGGAGCCCGACGGCCATGACGTGGTGATCTCACGGCCTCAGTACGAGGCCCAGCAACGTCAGCGCTATCTGCTCCCCACCGCGCAGCAGGACGGCATCTACTTCAACGACGAGCGCACCGAGGTCACCGGCGACACGGCCACCTACGGCGCGCGCGTGAGGCGCAGGTTCTTCGGTGGCAACGACGAGGGCGTGCGCGTCTATCAGCTGGTACGCCGTCCCGAACTGGGATGGCAGGTCGTGGCGGTGCGAACGTGGATGACGAAGGATCGGGTGGGTGGCCTGCCCATCGATTACACGGACGAGTTCTACAAGGGGGCCGACGAGCGGCTCGCGGAGCGCCTGGCGTCCGACGCGACGTCGTTCGAGGGCAAGATCGTGGCCTTGATCGAAGCGCGCCAACTGCGCGAGGCCTACGAGGCCGCCAAGCTGGAGAGCGAGAGGGTCGCGGACGCACGGGTCTGGGTCGCGCGCGCCGAGATGGCCTTCGAGATCGGCAAGGTCGAGGACGCCTTGGCAGCGGCGGCGCACGCCCGGAAGCTGGATCCGGCGTGCGAGGCACCCTTCTTCGCGCGCACGGGGCGCTGAGAGCCTCCGCGAGGGCCGGGGCCGTGTCTCGCGCGTGATCCGGGGTGTGCAGGAAATTACGGCACGACATTTGCTTTGCGCCCGCGGCATGAATCCGAACCGCTCGACATCGTCGGCGCGGTCCGCCTGACTGCCAAGGAGACGCGACATGTTGGACTTCGATCTGGACGAGGCCCCCCGGGTGCTGGTCGCCGACGACGCCGAGGGCTTGGTGAGCATGGTGATGCAGGCCTTGCTCGAGCCCATGGGCTGCAGGGTCGAGGCGGTCGAGGATCCAGCCGAAATCATCGAGCGCCTCAGACGGGGGCGCTACGCGGCGCTCGTCACCGAGCGAGGCCGCAGCCCTGATGGCCTGGCGCTGGCCCGCAGCGTCATCGAGACCCCTGGCTTGCAGCACGTCCCGGTGCTGCTGGTGGGGTCGGACGGTGAGCTCGATGACGCGTCGCAGGCCTTCATCAGCGGCGTGCGCGGGATGCTCACGACGCCCATTCGCCTCGGCGAGGTCGTCGAGGCCCTCACCGACTGCATGGCCCGACCGGCAGCCTGAGCAGCCACCCGGTGGGGCGCGGCGACCCCAGCGCGCGCGCGCGGCGTCGGGAGCCGGTCAGGGTCCGCAGACCACGCGCCCGTAGCGGCGGTAGTCGCTCTGGTGCAGCCAGGTGACGAGGTACTCCTGCCCCGCGACGGCGAGGAGTGGGAAGTGGACCTCGCTGGGGTTTGCATAGGCGGCCACCAGGGTCGATCCGCGGGGGCGACCGTCCGAGGCGTAGCGATCCAGGTAGACGCCGCCCGCGGCGATGTAGGCCACGCCCACCTCGTTCAGCGCCGGATGCCACGCCAGCGCGCCGAAGGACTCCCGCAGGGGCGCGTGAGCCAGCGCCGTCAGGGGCTCGGCGGCGTCGCCCGCCGGGTCCACCAGCCACACATCGAGCGGCGCATCCTCATGGTCCAGCAAGAGGAACGAGGGACGTGGCTCCGTCGGTATCCCGATCGCGTCGATCAACACGCCCCGGGCAATCGCGCTGTCGGCGTCGTCGCTCTCGACGGCGTCCATACGGCGCAGCCTGGCGGCTGAGGTGTCCACCCGGGCGTGGATGATCAGGTCGGCCTGATCCGGGATGATGCTCGCGAACACGTCGATGACCCGTCCCAGATCGGGCCGTGGCACGAGCCGCACACCGTCTGCCGGGGACGACGCCACCTGGAGCCTGTCGCTCTCGTCCGCGCCCAGCCGGTTCAGCCACAAGGCTCCCAACGGCGCCTCCGAGATG
>CALBMW010000361.1 GCA_937896275.1 uncultured Myxococcales bacterium | reverse complement strand
GAGGTCTGCAACGGCATGGACGACGACTGCGACGGGGCCACCGACGAGGGCGTGCTCAACCGCTGCGGCACCTGCGGGGACGCGCCGGTCGAGGTGTGCAACAACCGCGACGACGACTGCGACGGCCGCGTCGACGAGGGCGTGCTCAACGCCTGCGGCCAGTGCGGCGACCTGCCCAGCGAGATCTGCAACTGCCTCGACGACGACTGCGACAACCGCATCGACGACGGGCTCGTCGGCTGCCCGCGCTGCGATTGCGATCCTCAGGCCGAGCGCTGCAACGGGATCGACGACGACTGCGACAGCATCATCGACGAGGACACGCTCAACGCCTGCGGTGAGTGCGGCGACGTGCCGGTCGAGATCTGCAACGGCCTGGACGACGACTGCGACGGATCGATCGACGAGAGCTTCCCCGAGGACGGCGAGCCGTGCGGCGTGGCCGTTGGCGAGTGCGCGCCCGGCACCTCGGCCTGCGTCGATGGCGAGGTCATCTGCCGCGGCGGCAGCCAGCCCGCCCCCGAGATCTGCGACAAGCTCGACAACAACTGCGACGGGCAGGTCGACGAGGGCGTGCTCAACGCCTGCAACTACTGCGGGGCGAGCCGGATCGAGGTCTGCGACAACATCGACAACGACTGCGACGGCGCGGACGACGACGGCATGCTGTGCCGGGCCGAGACCGAGGCCTGCATCAACGGCGAGTGCGCGCCGCCCTGCGAGGTGGGCGAGTGCTTCGGCAGCCGGACCTGCGTGCGCGGCTTCTGCCTCGAGCCGTGCCGCAACACCGACTGTCCCGACGGGTGGGTCTGCCAGGACGGCGAGTGCAGCGACCCCTGCGTGGGCATCGACTGCCCGTCGGAGAGCTACTGCACGCTGGGCCGGTGCGAGCCCGACGACTGCTACGGCGTCGGTTGCGCCGAGGGTGAGCGCTGCCGCGGGGGCCGCTGTGAGTCCGATCCCTGCGCGACCGCCAACTGCGGCCCAGGCCAGGGCTGCTTCGAGGGCAACTGCTTCACCGACTGCAGCCAGGTGCGGTGCGCCGACGGGCAGCGCTGCATCAACGGCGCCTGCGAAGACAACCCCTGCGCCCGCGTGGGCTGCTCGTTCCCGCAGGTGTGCATCGACGGCGCCTGCGCCGAGGACCCCTGCTTCGAGGTGGACTGCCCGCTGGGCCACATCTGTGAGCGCGGCGCCTGCGTCGACGACCCCTGCCTGGCGCTCCACTGCCCCGGCGATGGCGCGTGCCACCGCGGGGTGTGCGACAGCGACGGCGACGGGCGCGGCGGCCCCAGCGTCGCGGACGCGGGCGTCGGGGACGACGAGGGCAAGGTCACCGGCTCGAGCCCGACCAGCGACGGCTGCGGTTGCGACCTTGGCCGCGCCGCGCCGGGCCCGGGGGCCGCGTGGTTCATGCTCGTCGTGGGCCTCGTCGGGCTGCGCCGCCGCCGGCGCTGAGCCTCACGCGACGGCCGGGCTTGCCCCCTTCTGGGCGGATCGGCATCATCGGCCCCCCTTCAGCCCGAGGGAGGCCATGGCCGACTCGCTCCCCATCCAAAGTCCCCGCTCGCTTACCGGCGCGCAACGCCGCGCCCTGCGCGGCCTGGGTCACCACCTCAAGCCGGTCGTGCAGATCGGCGGCTTCGGCTTGACCGAGGCCGTGGTCGCGGCGACCCGCGACGCGCTGGCGCACCACGAGCTGATCAAGATCTCGACGGCCAGCGAAGCCCCGGTGGACCGCAAGGCCGCCCCGCTCGAGTTGGCGCGGCTCACCGGCGCCCACGTGGCGCAGGTGATCGGACGCACCGCGTTGCTCTATCGGCGGCGCCCGGGCGATCCGACGGTGGCGCTACCCGGACGGGTCGACGAGGTGTCGACGTCGACGGGGGACGCATGATCCTCCAGATGGACGGGCGCTATCCGTCGCCCTACCGCATCGAGCGCGTCGTGACCTTCCTCGAGGACGATGGCGTCGTGGCCATCCCCACCGACACGACCTACGCGCTGGCCTGCCTGCCCGACAACAAGACGGCGGTGCAGAAGCTGATGGGGCTGCGGCGCCTCGACCCCAACAAGCCGCTGGCCCTCGTCTTTCGGGACCTGCGCCACATCAGCGACTTCGCGTTGGTCGACGACCGGGCCTTTCGCATCCTGCGCCGCTACCTGCCGGGCCCCTACTGTTTCATCCTCGAGGCCAACCGCAACCTGCCCCGCCGCATCGGCGACAAGCGCAAGCGGTTCGGCGTCCGCGTGCCGGCGCACGGCGTGCCCCAGGCGATCATCGCGGCGCTCGACAAGCCGCTGATCGTGACGACGGCGATCGATCCCGACACCCACGAGACGATTCACGACCCTTGGCACTGCGAGCAGGTGTTCGGGCACGGCCTCGCGGCCGTCCTCGATGGCGGCGACGTGCCGGGCGTGCCGTCGAGCGTGGTCGATCTGACCAAGGATCCGCCCGAGGTCATCCGGGTCGGGCTGGGCGACGTCAGCGACTTCGCGCAGTAGGCCGCCGCTGCAGTAGGCCGCCGCCGGTGCGGGCTCGTTCGGGTGCCCCAAAACGAAAAACCCGGAGCCGCATGTGCGACTCCGGGTTTCCTTGGTCGGGGCGAGAGGATTCGAACCTCCGACCCCTTGCTCCCGAAGCAAGTGCGCTACCAGACTGCGCTACGCCCCGCCAAGTGCCGCCACAGCCCGGGCCCTGAGGCTCGTGATGGCTGCGGCGTATGCACCCTCTCCGAAGACCGCAGAGCCGGCCACGAACACGTTCGCGCCAGCCTTCGCAACCTCGAAAATGGTGCGCGTATTTACTCCACCATCTACCTCGATGTCAATGGGCAAACCGCGGCGGTCGATCTCGGCGCGAAGCCGGCGGACCTTCTCGACCGACTGCTTGATGAAGGACTGGCCGCCGAAGCCGGGGTTGACCGTCATCAACAGCACCAGGTCGACCTCCTCGAGCACATGGTCGAGCACACAGAGGGGCGTGTGCGGGTTGAGGCTGACGCCGACGCGGGCCCCCGTCTGCCGGACCACCTGCAGGCTGCGGTGCAGGTGTTGGGTCGCCTCGGCGTGGATCGTGATCAGGTCCGCGCCAGCGTCTCGGAACTGGGGCGCGTAGGTGTCGGGGTCGGTGATCATCAGGTGCACGTCGAACGGCTTCTTCGAGGCGTGTCGGACCGCGCGCACGACCGACGGGCCGAAGGTCAGGTTGGGTACGAAGTGCCCGTCCATCACGTCGAGGTGGATCCAATCCGCGCCGGCCGCGTCCACGGCGGCCACCTCGTCGGCGAGGCGGCCGAAGTCGGCGGACAGGATCGACGGGGCGATGAGCGGCGTCATGGGGCCTCCCAGGACAGTGTGTGTGGGGCGTAGGACAGTGTGTGTGGGGCGTAGGACACCGTGGGGCGCTCAGGCGCGCCGCAGGCGTGCAGCGAAGAAGCCGTCCGCGTCGTGCAGGTGCGGTCGGGTGCGCAGGCAGCCCTCGTGCAACAGCGGACGCCAATCGACGGGGCCCTCGGGCGCTGCGTCGAGCGTGAACTCAGGTCGGTCCGCCAGGAACGCGTGGACGACGTCGGGGCCCTCGGCGGCCTGATCGGAGCACACGCTGTAGACCAGCACGCCGCCCGGGCGCACGGCGCTCGCCACCCCGCGCAGCAGCCGAGCCTGCACGACAGCGCGCGTCGCGACATCGTCGGGGCTGCGGCGCCACTTGATCTCGGGGTGGCGTCGAATGACGCCGAGCCCCGTGCAGGGCGCGTCGAGCAGCACCCGGTCGAAGCGCTCGTCGGTCGGCTCGGCCGCGTCGCGTGCGTCCACCTCGACCCAGGGGCCCAGATCCGCCAGGCCCCGGCGCAGGCGCGCCGCCTTCTCGGCGTGCACGTCGGTCGCGAGCAGGCGCCCTCGCCGGCGCATCAGCAGCGCTGCGTACCGCGACTTGCCGCCGGGCGCGGCGCAGGCGTCCCACACGGCCTCGCCCGGCTGCGGATCGAGCAGGCGCACGACCAACTGGCTGGCCTCGTCCTGGGGCTGCCAGGCGCGCTCGCGGAAGGCGCGCTCCTCGAAGGGCGCAGGGTGCTCGATCAGGTGCAGCCCGTCCGGGGCGAAGCGCGTGGGGGCGACCTCGGCGCCCTCGGCGCGCAACAGCGAGGCCAGCGCGTCGCGATCGGGGCAGTCACCGTCGGGCCGCACGGTGAGCGGGGCCGGCGCGTTGGACGCCCGCGCCAGCGCACCGGCCCAGTCGGGGCCGCCCTCGGCCAGCCAGGCGGCATAGAGCCAGGCGGGCTGACTGAGGCGCGTCGCGGCGTCCTCGGGGTCGTCCTTGGGTTCGGCCCGCAGCATCGCGCGCAGGACGCCGTTGATCAGTCCGGTGGCCCCGTCGCCGCCCACGGACCGAGCCAGCTCGACCGTCGCGTGCACCGCCGCGCGCCGGGGGATGCGGTCGAGGAACATCAGTTGGTAGGCCCCCATGCGCAGCACCCGCAGCAGGATCGGGTGGGTGCCGTCGAGCCCCAGCCCCAGGTGCGGCGCGAGCGCGTAATCCAACAGCGCACGCCAGCGCAGGACCCCGCTGACGATCTCGAGGGCCAGCCCGCGGTCGCGGCCATCGAGGTGACCTCGATCGGCCGCGGCCTGCAGGGCCGGCTGCAGGAAGGCGTCCTCGTCTTCGACGGCCTGCAACACGGCGTACGCGACGGCTCGTGCGTCGGAGGGGGGGAATCGGCGCTGCCTGCTCACGTTTCGCTCTCCTCGCCGCCGGGGGGCGTGGCTGGGTGCGGGTGACCCGCTCGGCGCTCGTCGCCGGCCCGCGCGCAGAGCGCCTGCGGGGGCAAAGCGCGGGTCACAGGCGCGATCCGATCGTCAGGTCGGTGCCCCTCAGGAAGTCGGCCCCGCTCACCGCGTTGCGGCCGGGGCGCTGCAGGCCGGTCAGGGTGACGGCGCCGTCGCCGCAGGCCACCCGCGGGCCGTCGGGGTCGTGCGCGATCACCGTGCCGGGCGTCCCGCCGCCCAAGGCGCGACGGGTGCCGTGGATCTTGAGCGGGCCCTCGGGCCGGGCGACGAAGGCCCCCGGCCAGGGTGAGGTGCCGCGCACGCGGTCGTGCACCGCGTGGGCCGACCAGGTCCAGTCGATCCGGCCGTCCTCCTTGGACAGCCGCGGCGCCTCGGTGGCGGCGGCGTGATCCTGGGGCGTGAAGCGCAGCGTCCCCCCGCACAGCTGGTCCAGGGCGCCGCCCAGCGCAGCCGCGCCCAGGGGCGCCAGCCGGTCGTGGAGCTGCCCGGCGGTCTCGTCGGGACCGATGGGCGTGCGCACCGTCAGGGCGACATCGCCGGTGTCCATGCCCGCGTCCATGCGCATGATCGAGACGCCCGTCTCACCGTGCCCGCGGATGACCGCCCACTGAATGGGCGCCGCCCCGCGCAGGGCCGGCAGCAGGCTGGCGTGCACGTTGAGGCAGCCGTGCGGCGGCAGATCGAGGTAGCGCTGCGGCAGGATCTTCCCGTAGGCCACGACCACGCACAGGTCGGGCCGCAGCCCGCGCAGGATCGCGTAGCTGTCGTTGCTCAATCGCGCCCACTGGTGGACCGCGAGGCCGTGCCGATCGGCGCAGGCCGCGACCGGCGTGCGCAGCACCCTCTGCCCGCGCCCCTTGGGCCGGTCGGGCTGGCTGACCACGGCGACCACCTGGCAGCCGCGCGCGAGGACGGTCTCGAGGACGGGCACCGCGAAGTCGGGGGTGCCCATGAAGACGACGCGCAGATCCGCCGGCGTCACGAGGCCACCGCCTCTGCGCGCGCGTCGTCATATTCGAGCAGGGTCGCCTTGCGCTCGAGGAGACCGAGGCGGTCCAGGTACAGGTGCCCGTCGAGGTGGTCGAGCTCATGCTGGATGCACACCGCCAGCAGATTAATGGCCTCCAGGCGCTGCGGCTCGCCGTCCCGATCGAGGTACTCGACGGTCACCCGCTCCGACCGCTCGATCTCGGCGGTCACGCCCGGCAGGGAGAGGCAGCCTTCGCGCCACAACACGGTCCCAGCGCGGTCCACGATGCGGGCGTTCACCAGCGCCAACGGGCTGCGCTCACCCTCGGCGTCCCGGCAGTCCATCACCACCACCCGCCACGGAACCCCGAGTTGCGTCGCGGCCAGCCCCACGCCGGGGGCCGCGTACATCGTCTCGAGCATGTCGTCGATCAACGTCCGCACCGCGTCGTCGACCAACGGCACGTCGGCCGCGACCTCGAGCAGGCGCTGGTCGGGCCAGGTCAGGACTTCGCGCAGGGCCATCGACTTCGTCTCCTCTCGGTCGCCGTCCTTCATCGACGCCGGCTGCGCGATGGCGGGCGAGCCCTTCGAGTCGCCGACCCGCTCGCGATCGACCGCAGCCGGTCGCGCCGCCCATCGGCCGCTCGAGCGTGGTGAGTCAATGCGTCGAGCATCGGAGATCAACCGCCGAGCGCCTGCTCGTAGCGGCCGCGCAGCCGGTCGCTCGACAACAGCGTGTGGGCGTCGTCCACCACGGCCGCGATCTCGACAACCTGATGCCACAGGGGCCCCTCGCGACGCACGCGGTGGGGATCGAAGCGCCGCTTGAGCGCCTCCCAGGAGGCGCGGATCTCGGAGCCGGTCGCGCCGTGGGGCACGCCGAGCACCTGGAAGTAGTCGGCCGATCTCACCTCGGCCAGCTTCGCGCCGACCAACTCGGCGAAGCCCGGCATCTGGTCGGCCGTGCGCGGCGCGCCGGCCCGCGCCACGGCGTCCGGATCGAGCGAGGGCAGGAGGCCACGGCGCCGGCCCGTCGGCGCGTCGATCAGATCGAGCATCGACAGCCCGTAGAGGATCGCCAGCGCGTCGACCTCGTTCACCCGGGCAGCGCGCGCGATCTCCACCACGCTGCGGTGGCCGTCGGTCGCCTTCCACACCGCCTCCTCGTCGGGGCGCAGCGCCAAGCCGGCCGGGGCCACCTCGCCGGGCCGCGGCCGAGGCACGGCGCTGGCGGTCCCGAAGGCCCGATAGAGACGTAGTCTTCCGTACTTGCGGCGCACGCCGTCCAGCACCAGGCGCCCAGGGTGCATGCCCAGATCGACCGGATCGAGGGGCTTGGGCCCGCCCCGCACCACCACCGCCTCGCCCGCCTCGAGCGCGAACAGGCTGAGCACCCGCGCCACCACGTGATCGCGCAGCGCGCGGTAGACGGCCTCGGGATCGAGGTAGCCGGCCTCGATGAGCAGCTCCTCGGGCGTGCCCCCCACCTGGGCGGCGCGCTCGCGTGCGCGGTCGAGGGCGGCCCTCGCCACCAGCCCCTCGCCTTGCAGGTGCGCCGCCAGATCCTCACGCGCCGCGCTGCTGTCGGCGAAGACGGGGTGGCCGTCCTCGAGGAACACCCGCCGCAGCACCCCCCCCGACGCCACCTCGACGCGGCCCACCATGCGCGCGCTCGCGGCGGCCGCCAGGAGCTCGCCGATGCCGCGCTCGGCCAACGGCGAGGCGCGCCCTGGGCGCAGCACCTGATCCCAGATCGCGTCCGGGTCCTCGCCGGGGGCGAGCGGGGGCCGGAAGCCCGCACCGGGACGCTCGTCGAGGGTGGGCGGGTGGGGGGCCGCCCCCGGCTCGGCGGGCGCGAGCTGCGCAGGCTCTTCCTCACCGAAGGACCAGGCGTAGGCGTCGCCCCGCGCCTCGGGGGGGGTCGTCTCGGATGTGGTGTTCTCGGCGGCGAGCAGGGCGGGCAGCCCCTGCGGCCAGGTCGCGGCCAGATCGCCGGGCAGCGCGCCGCCCGACGCCGCGGGGGCATCGGGCTCCGGGGCGCCCGCCGTCGTCGCGTCCTGCTCGGCGCTGTCGTCCTCGCCCGGCCCGATATACGTGGTGACCTTGGCCACCAGATCGCCGACGCCGTGCGGCTTGATGAAGAAGTGATCGGCGCCGGCGGCGATGGCCTCGCCGACCGTACGTACATCTTCCCGGCCGGTCCCCAGGAACAGGATCGGCACCAGCGCCCCCAGCGGACGCCGCCGGATCTCGCGGCAGGCGCGTCGCCCGCCATCTTGCGGGAGGGTCAGGCTGGCCACCACCAGATCGGGGCGCTCGGCGTCGAAGGCAGCCAGCGCCGTCTCGGCGTCGGACGCGTGCGTCGGCGCGTACCCACGTGCCCGCAGGCGGCCGAGGAGGGCGTCGGCGATGGACGCCTCGTCCTCGACGATGAGGATCTTCTTCTGCACGGCGCCGGAAATGTACCTGATCCGTCAGAGGAAGTCGTAGGGATCCACGTCCACGACGACCCGTGTGTCGTGCGCCGGGGCCACCTCGTCCTCGACGGCCGCCAGCAGGCGGTGCAAGGGATCGCGGCGGGCCGCGACCAGCA
>CALBMW010000360.1 GCA_937896275.1 uncultured Myxococcales bacterium | reverse complement strand
CGCGAGGAGGCGAGGGGTGAGAGCGAGCATCGCGGCATTGTACGCCGCGGGGCCGCGCGCGCGAGCCGGACGGCGCCGCCGACCTTGACCGCCCGCCTCGGGTATGCGGATCGTGCGCCGATGCGCGCCTCCCTCCTCACGGCCGTCGCGTTCCTCGGGGCGTGCAGCCTGTTCATCGACCTCGAGCCGTGCCCGCAGCCACCGTGCACCGCGACGGTGCTGACGCTCGACGGGGCCACGCCTGATGCGGCCGTCGCCGACGCCGCGGAGAGGGACGCCCTGGCCGACGCCGCCGCCTGCGCCCCGGAGCCCGAACGCTGCGACGCACGCGACGACGATTGCGACGGCCAGGTCGACGAGGATCTCACCCGCCCCTGCTACGAGGGCCCGGCGCGCACCCGCGGTGTCACCCCCTGCGCCGACGGCGCGCAACAGTGCGCGGCGGGCGCCTGGGGTCCGTGCGAGGGGGCGGTCGTCCCCGCGCGCGAGGTGTGCAACGGCCTCGACGACGACTGCAACGGGGCGGTCGACTTCGACGCCGAAGGACCGGTCACGCAGGCCTGCTACCCCTTCGACGAGGGCAGCCCGGCCCAGGGCGTGTGCCGCGCGGGCGTCGCGGACTGCGTGGACGGACGCTTCGGCGCCTGCGGGGGCGCCGTTGGACCCAGCGACGAGGTGCCCGACGGCATCGATCAGGACTGTGACGGCCGCGTCGACGAGTGACGGGCCGCGCGGGGCGAGTCGTGGCGCCCTCGCTTTGACCCCACCGGTGGCCTGCATTACCGTCGCGCCGGCCCACGACGGGCCGGGTTGGGGGGCTCATGGCGGTGCTCGACAGCGAAGTCCCGGACAGCGAAGTCCTGGACAGCGAAGTCCCGGACCGCGGCCCGCGCGCGACCGGCGCCGAGGCCGCGACCGTCGGTGGTCGCCCAGCCGCGGGTCAGCGCTGATGAGCCTGCGCTGGGGAACCCCCGAGGCGCCCGACCGCGCCATCCTGTCCAAAGCCTTCGCCACGCGGGCCTTCCACGCCCACAAGGGCGACGCCGGACGGTACCGGGTGCTCGAGGCCACCGACGCCGGGCGGCGGGTGGCGCTGCTGGCGCTGCGCGACATCCACGTCCCCGGTCTCTACCGCCGCTGGGCCGTGCTGACCGAGCCCGAGTGGCTGGGCCCGCCGGCCGATCCCGCCGACGCGTTGGCGGCGCTCGTGGCGCACGCCGCGTCCAAAGGCGTGGATGCGCTCGACTGCCGCTTCAACATGGCGCGCTGGCCGATCGGCCCCGTGGGGGCGGAGGTGGAGCCCTTCGGCACCTACCTGGTCGATCTGAGCGGCGGCGTCGAGGCGATGCGGGCCGGCCTGTCGGGCAACCATCGACGCATCGCGCGCAAGGCGCTCGAGGCCGGCGCGGTCGTGGGCCCGCTGCGCGACGCGGGCGAGCTGGTGGCCCTGATGCGAAGCACTTACGACCGCAGCGGGAAGGCGCTGCCCTTCGCGCCCGACTACCTGCGCGGGTGGGTCGAGGCGCCGCCCGTGCCCTGCCACGCGCTCGGGGTGCACGGGCCGGACGGGGCCCTCGACGCCTGCGCGCTGGTGCCCTACGACCGATGGCGCGGCTACTACCTGCACGGCGCCAGCCGACGCGAAGGCGTGCCCGGCGCGGCGGTGCTGGCGCTGGTGGCGGCGATGGAGGCGCTCATCGCCGACGGCGTGCCCGCCTTCGACCTGGGGGGCGCGCGCCCCGACGCGCAGGACCCGCACCTCGCGGGCATCGCGCGGTTCAAGGCGCGGTTTGGCGGCGCGTGGGAGCCCGTGGCTCGGTGGAGCCTGGAGCGAACCCCCACGGCGCGTTGGGCACACCGGATCGCGGCGGCCGGCGAGCGACTGCGCGACCGGCTCTCACACCTCGGGCGCGGTCGCGACGGCGCCTGAGAGAGCGAGCGCGGACGACCAGGGCGACGGGGCCGGCCACGCGCGCGGCGCGACTCGGCCGGACCGCCGCTGGGCACGGGCGCCGCTTGAAGCGGCTGGCCAGGATGCCCATCATCGGTCGTCTACCGATGCTCCCGATTCGAGGCTCCCATGCGTGCGCTCACCCTCCTCGCCGTCGCGGCCCTGGCGACCGCCTGCCTTCACCCCAACGGTGAGTTCGTCGGCGACGCCGGCACCGATCCCGGTCCCGAGGACAGCGGCGGCCCGGCGCTGGACATGGGCGTCGGTGGCCAAGGCGGCCAAGGCGGCCAAGGCGGCCAAGGTGGCCAAGGTGGCCAAGGCGGCCAAGGTGGCCAAGGTGGCCAAGGTGGCCAGGGCGGCCAGGGTGGCGACGGGCCCGATATGGGCGGGGGCGAGGGCGGCGCGCCGGCCGACTGCGCGGAGGGTGCCGAGAGCACCGAGCCCTGTGGCGTCAACGGCCGCGGCACGCAGGATCGCGCCTGCACCGACGGCGCGTGGGCGCCGGTCGGCGACTGCGCGGATCCCGACGCCTGTGCCGAGGGCGTGTCCGAGGCCGAGTCCTGCGGCGAGGCCGGCAACGGCAGCCGCGAGCGACGCTGCCTGAGCGGCCGCTGGAGCGCCTTCGGGCCCTGTGACGATCCCGATCGGGCGTGCGAGGACGGCGCGGTCGAGCAAGTGCCCTGCGGCCTCAACCGCCGTGGCCTGCAGACGCACCGCTGCGACGGCGAGCGCTGGGGGCCCTTCGGCGACTGCGAGGATCCCGACGCCTGCGTCGACGACGCCGTCGACCGGGCGTCCTGCGGTCTCAACGAGCGCGGCGCCGTCGAGCGGCGCTGCGCCGATGGCCAGTGGGGCGAGGCGGCGGGCTGCGAGGATCCCGACGCCTGCGTGGACGCCGCGCGCGAGACGCAGCCCTGCGGCCTCAACGACAACGGCCGCCGCGCCCGCGGCTGCGCCGATGGGCAATGGGGGCCCTTCGCCGACTGCGCCGATCCCGACGCGTGCACCAACGGCGCCCACGCCGTCGATCCCGCGCCCTGAGGCGTCGCCGGGAACGGCCAGCGGGCCCGCGACTGCGCCGACGGGCAGTGGAGCCCCTACGGCGCCTGCGACGATCCCGACCGCGTGTGCGACGACGGCGAGCGTGAGTCGGTCCCCTGTGGTCTCAACGGGCGCGGCGACCAGTCGCGCACCTGCGCCAACGGGCGCTGGCCCGCGCTCTCGGCCTGTGAGGATCCCGACGTGTGCGTGGATCGCGCCGAGCAATCCGAGCCCTGCGGGCGCAACGGCGCCGGGCGCCAGACCCGCAGCTGCTCCCGGGGGCAGTGGTCGGTCCTGTCCGCCTGCGCGGACCCGGATGCCTGCGTCAACGGCACCGAGGAGCCTCGCGCGTGCGGCCTGAACCAGCGCGGCGCCCGCACGCGCAGCTGCCTGGGCGGGCAGTGGTCCGCCCTCGGGCCGTGCGTCGATCCCGACGTCTGCACCGACGGCGCGACCGCGTCCGAGGCCTGCGGTGCCGGCGGCGCGGGGCAGCGCACGCGCAGCTGCCAGGCGGGTCGATGGGCCGCCTGGGGCCAGTGTCAGGAGCACGCCGTGCGCTGCGACCCCGCCGGCGACGCGCACTGCCGCACCTGCACCGACGCCCTCGAGGCCAACGACCGCACGGTCGACGCGCCCGCCATCGGGCCCGGCACGATCGTCGACCTCACCGTGTGCACCGACGTCGATCTGCGCGACTACTACCGCGTGGACGTGGCGGAGGCGACCGCCTTCCGCGTGGTCGCCAGCTGGGCCGTCCCGCCCATCGAGTCCCGCGCAGAGGTCGCCATGGTCGACGCCACCGGCCACACCATCGGCAACGCGCTCTTCAGCCGCACGGACCGGCGCGGGTACGCCCAGACCAGCGGCGTGCTGCCGGCGGCAGGCACGTACTACGTGCGCGTCACCGCGCGCCAGATCGAGGTGGCGTACGAACTCGAGGTCGAGCTCGACACCCTGCTGCTGTGCGGCGACCGCCCCGAGGGGCCGGACTGCGTCGACTGCAGTGACCGCCTCGACGGCAACGACAGCATCGCCCACGCGTTCCCCATCGAGGCCGGCCGCGCCTATGGCGATCTCGAGGTGTGCTTCGACACGCAGGACTGGTTCGCCGTCGACGTGCCGGTCACCTCGATGGTCGAGGCCCGCCTGCAGGCCAGCGTCTTTACCGACAGCCCGTCGGCGTGGATCCACGACGCGGGCGGCAACGCGCTCAACCCGGGGGGCGGGGGCAGCGGGCAGGGCGACTACCACACTCTCCCGGTCCGAATCGTCGGCCCGAGCACGGCCTTCGTCGAGGTGCGCACCTACAACGACGCCGTGCGCTACGAGCTGACGGTCGTGGTCGAGCCGGAGCCCGTCTACCAGTGCGACGACGGGGTGGACAACGACGCCGACGGCGCGGTGGACGCCGACGATCGCGGGTGCACCGGCCCAGGCGACGACAGCGAGGCCAACGCCCCCAACGCCCGCCCGGTGTGCGCCAACGGCGTGGACGACGACGACGACGGGCTGACCGATTATCCCCAGGATCCCGAGTGCGCGGCCGCCGGCGGGCTCAGCGAGGCGCACGACTGCGCCGAGGGCGCCCTGGTCGTCGCCGTCGACGAGACCGGCAGCCACGCCGTGTCCACCCTGGCGCGCGCCGATCTGCTGCACGCCCAGTGCGGCGGCGGCAACACGGGCGGCGAGGTGGTCTTCGCGGTGCGGCTCGGCGCGGCCACGCGCGTGGTGGCCGAGACCACCCAGGCGAGCTACGACACGGTCCTCTCACTGCGCGAGAGCTGCAGCGACGAGGCCAGCGAGACGGCCTGCAACGACGACATCGCCACCGGCAACCGGCTCTCGCGCCTCGAGCGGGTGCTGCCCGCCGGCACCCACTACGTGATCCTCGACGGCTACGGCGGCTCCATGGGCGACGCCACCGTGCAGTTCACGCTCACCCCTCCGTAGCGCTCACCGCCGCAGCGCTCACCGCAGCAGCGCTCACCGCAGCAGCGCTCACCGCAGCAGCGCCCACCGCGCCGCCAAGCGCTCATCGCGTCCACTCCACCCACAGCTTCACCTTCGCGCCCTCGGGCGCGTCGCCCTTCGGCCGCGCCAGTTGCAGCTCCAGGCCCACCGGGGGCACCGCCACGCCGCCGAAGAACAGCTTGGGGTTCATCCAGCGGCCCGGCGCCCCGTCGCTGAAGCGATCCACCGCCGGGTACGGGCGCGAGGCGGTCTGCACCAGCTTGCCGTCGCGGACCGCGTAGAAGGTGACGCCGTCCGGGAAAGCGTCGAGCGCGAAGGGGGCGTCCTGCGTGTGCACGTGGCGCAGGCTTCGGTCGCGCAGCCGCCAGAAGGGCTTGCCGTCGCGCATCTTGTAGTCGAACAGCTCGCCGGCCGCCTGCACCCGGGCGCGCGCCGGCCCCGGCAGCAGCTCGTTGACGATCTGGTAGCCATAAAGGAAGGGCTTGCCGTCGACGCTCAGCCCGCCCACGGGCGCCACCTCGCCCGCGCAGCTCAGGCCCAGCTCCGGTGGTCGCCAGGCTGCGTTGCGCACGAAACACAAGGTGCGCCGCACCGACTCGGCCAGGGCCACCTGGGGCTCGGCGCCCGTGACGACGTAGCCGCGCGTGAAGGGTCCGTCGCCCGAGAGCCAGCCCTCGGCGCCGGGGATGGGCACCTCGGCCGGGTTGGCGTCCACGGCCAGCAAGAAGCCGCGCCCCTGGCCGTGCTCCACGGGATCGTTCTCGCTCCAGGCGTAGGCGCCGTCGAAGTACCACAGCACCACGCCCGGACGCGTGCGCACGCGCATGGCCCCCATCTCGCCCGTAACGCGGTCGTGGAAGAAGCGATAGTCGGCGTCGGCGAGGGCCTGGTCGTAGCGATCGCCGCCCAGCTCCTGCGTGTAGGGGTCGCGGTACTCGGCGAGGTAGGCGTGGGGCACCAGGAGGGTGTGCCGTCCGGCGCTGGGGACGAAGCCGTCGAGACGCCACTCGGACCGCGGCGCGCCCTCGAAGTCCTCGCGCCAAGGTCGGCCGAGGCCAGTGAGCTCGACGTTGTCGATGAGGATGCCGTCGAGCACCGCGGCCATGTCGGTGAAGGATCGCAGGCGCACGCGCGCGTGGTGGCCGGCCAGATCGCTCAGATCGAAGGCCACGCGCACCCAGGTGGCGTCCTGGCAGGGGCTCTCGGCGGCGCCGGCCTTGTCCTCGCCCGAGGCGATGGCCTTCTTCGGATCGCAGCCCTTGCGGCTCTCGTTCTTGCCGTCGCCGTCCAGATCGCCCGACAGGCCCGTGAAGCCCGGCAGCGTGTCGGGGCCGTCGTGGCCGTGCTTCGCGGGCATGTGTCGGGGGTCGACCGGGCGTCGCCGCGTCCAGGCGCGACCGTCGTCGACGCTGGTCTCGAGGTAGGCGAAGTCCCAGCCCGCCTCGATGCGCCACCAGGCGTCGAAGCCCAGGGCGATCGGTCCCCTCACCGTGCTCAGATCGAGCCACAACTCCGCGGAACGATTGAGATCGTTGCCCTGTCCACTGTAGAGCGCCCAGGCGCCGCCGGCCTTGGGCAGATCGGTCAGCACCAGCTCGCGCTGCTTGGGCGGGAGCACGACGAGGGCGGATCGGTACAGGCCCGAGGCGTGCTTGGCGCGCACCGTGGCGGGCGGATCGACGGCCTCGTCCAGGGTGCGCAGGTAGACCGACTGCACCTTGGCGCCACCGTCGCTCGGTGGCAGGATCACGCGGGGCCGCAACCAGCCGAGCATCATGCGTGACCACGCCGACAGGCTCTGGGGTGAGGGATCGGCGGTGCCGCTCATCAGCTCCCAGCCGCCGGTGCCGTTGCTGCTGGTGCGCGCGTAGATGTCGGGCAGGCCCAGGCTGTGGCCGAACTCGTGGGCGAAGGTCGAGGCCTCGGTGTATTCGGACTGCATGTTGTAGTCGAGCGCCCACAGATCGGGGCGCAGCGGCAGGCCACCGCGCGCGTGGGTGCGCCCCTCGAGCGCCGGCCCCTGCCCCTCTCGCTTCTGGAGCACGAAGCGGTGGGGCCAGATGCGATCCGCGCAGGCGCGCGCGGCGGGCGAGAGGGTCTCGAGCGCGGCGGGGCCGGCGTTGGGGGTCAGCACGTCGCCGATCTTGTAGAGGCCCTCGCACGACGCCTGCCCACCGCCCGCGTAGACCAGCACGAGGTGGTCGAGGTAGCCGTCGCCCTCGGCGCGCTGCCCGTCGCCGTCCCAGTCGGTTGGATCCCAGCGATCGAAGGCGCCCCAATCCAGGTCGCGTTCGCGCGCGGCCACCAACGCGAGGGCCTCCTCGACCAGACCCTCGGCGTCGCGATCGTTGCGCCACTCGCCGCCGTCGGGGCGATAAGGCTCGCCATAGGCCGACAGCGGCTTGCCGAGCCTCACGGGGGGCAGCACCTTGCCCTGCAAGTGGTAGGCGCCGAGGCTCTGGGTCGCGTAGTAGTGGCTCAGCGTGTCCTTGCGGGCGTAGGCCGGGTCGAAGAGTAAATCCTGATAGAAGCCAGCCAGTTGCGACCCCTGATCGGGGGCGCCCGCGAAGCGCTCGAAGCCGCGATCGGGGAACTCGACCAGCACGACGAGCAGTTGGTGTGGCGCGTCGCGACCCGCGAGGACGGGCGGCACGTGATCCCAACGCAGGACGGGATCGCCCAGGCGGTCGAAGCGAAAGGCGGCCAGATCCTGGACCATGCGGTGGGAGGCGTCGGAGGGCGGGGCGGCGCCCACCGGGGACACTCCCGCGGCGACGAGCAGCAGAGTGACGAGCGGTGACGGGCGCACGGGGGACTCCGAGTGAGGCGGACGGTCTGTTCAACCCCAACGCCCCGCGCGACGCAAGTCGTTCCGATGCCAGAGGGGCTCGCCGATCCACGTCACCGGGACCGTCTCGCCCCCTCTCCGACCCTTTGCCTTGGCGGCGCGAGTTGCCACCGGCCCCGGAACGCGATACACGCGTGGACGTGAAACTGCAGGGTCTCATCGTCGGCTGGCTGCTGGTCGTGCTCGGCGCGGCCCCGGCGGCGGCGCAGCTTCAGATCCCTGGACTCTCGGGCGGCGACAACACGGGCGAGGCCACCCTCCGGCTGGCCGACGATCCGCGCCGCGAGATCGAAGACGAGCGGCGCTTCCTCGCGGAGCGCCAGCAGGCCCTCTTGCTCCGCGGCAGCGATGTGTCCGCCTGGAAGAAGCGCCGGCAGGAGCTCGTCGCGCGCGCCAACGAGCTCAAGGCGCTGCGTCGCAGCCTCGTGCGCGCCACCCCGCCGACCAAGAAGGAGCGGCGCTGGCGCGGCGCGCTGGCCAGGGCGGAGGCCGTCGCCGAGGTACCCGCCGCCGGGCCACCGCCCGGCGACGGCGGCCTGGGGG
>CALBMW010000359.1 GCA_937896275.1 uncultured Myxococcales bacterium | reverse complement strand
GCCGCCGCCGCTGACGGCACGCTCGCCCCCTTCGCGCTGACCGTGGGCACGCGCTTCGAGCTGGGGCTGAGCTGGCTGGTGCCCGCGCTGGGCGCGCTGAGGGCTGCGCGGCCGGAGCGCACGCTTCACCTGTACTTCGCCGACACGCCCGACCTGTTGGCGCGCCTGCGGCGGGGCGACGTGGACGCGGCCATCACGAGCGCGCGGCTGTCGGAGGCCTCGCTGGCGCACGTCGCGCTCCACGCCGAGCACTATGTGTTCTGCGCGGCGCCGGCGCTGCTCGCGGCCCGGCCGCTCAGCCGCGCACAGGATGCTGCCGTCCACACGTTGATGGACACGCAGGCCGATCTGCCGCTGTTTCGCTATTTCAGGGACGCGCGCCCGCCGGCCGAGGTGTGGGGCTTCGCGGGCGTCGAGCGCCTGGGCACCATCGCCGCGGTGCGCGCCCGGCTGCTCGAGGGCGCGGGCGTCGGCGTGCTGCCACGCTACTTCGTGGCGCCCGATCTGGCCGCCGCCGCCCTGGTCGAGCTGCTGCCCGACGTGCCCTTGCCGCACGACTCCTTCCGCCTGGTCTGGCGTGAGGGCCACCCCCTCGACGATGAGCTGCGCGCCCTGGGCGCCGCGCTGAGGGCCCGACCGCTCCGGTGAGACGCGGGCAGCCGAAACATCCCGGCAGGTGACGTTCCCGGCGCGGCCGCGTCCTCAGCCGGTAACACTGGCACGGTTCGGTGACCCGTCATCTGGCCTCGGACGGTCGATCCCGTCGATCGGAACGCCGGTTGCTATGCGCCTGGGGCGCCCACCGGAGGAACCCATGCCCGAGACCCGCATCCTCGACGCGAACGAGGCGACGGCCCGCGTCGCCTTCAAGACGAACGAGGTCATCGCGATCTATCCCATCACCCCCGCCTCGGCGATGGGTGAGCACGCGGACGCGTGGTCGGCGCGCGGCCAGGTCAACCTGTGGGGGGCCGTCCCGCGGGTCGTCGAGATGCAGTCCGAGGGGGGGGCCGCCGGCGCGGTGCACGGCGCGCTGCAGGCCGGCGCGCTGACGACGACCTTCACCGCATCGCAGGGCCTGCTGCTGATGCTGCCCAACCTCTACAAGATCGCGGGCGAGCTGACGCCGATGGTGCTGCACGTGGCCGCGCGAACCATCGCGACGCACGCGCTCTCGATCTTCGGGGATCACTCCGACGTCTACGCCTGTCGCCCCACCGGCTTCGCGATGCTTGCGAGCAACTCGCCCCAGGAGGCCCAGGACACGGCCGTCATCGCCACGGTCGCCGCCCTGAACGGGCGCGTGCCGTTCCTGCACTTCTTCGACGGCTTTCGCACCAGCCACGAACTGAACCGCGTCGAGCTCATCAGCGACGAGGATCTGCGCGCCCTGATCCCGACCGATGCCATCGAGGCTCACCGCGCCCGCGCGCTGACCCCCGATCGACCCATGCTGCGCGGCACCGCCCAGAACCCCGACGTGTTCTTCCAGGCGCGCGAGGCCGCCAGCCCCTACTACGCCCGCTGCGTGCACCACGTCGAGAACGCGATGGAGGCCTTCGCGGCCCGCACCGGCCGCCGCTACCGACCCTTCGAGTACGTGGGCCACCCCGAGGCTGAGCGCGTCATCGTCGTGATGGGATCGGCCTGCGGCGCGGCCGCCGAGACGGTGGATCACCTCGTCGCGCAGGGCGAGCGGATCGGCCTGATCAAGGTGCGCCTGTTCCGCCCCTTCTCGATCGAGCACCTGATGGCGGCGCTGCCCGCGACCTGCACTCGCCTGGCGGTCCTCGACCGCGCCAAGGAGCCGGGCGGCGCCGGCGAGCCGCTCTACCAGGACGTGTTGACCGCGCTCTACGAGTCGGGGCGCGCGGGCGCGGTCACGGTGGTGTGCGGGCGCTACGGTCTGTCGTCGAAGGCCTTCGACCCCTGCATGGTCAAGGGCGTCTTCGATGCCCTCGCCGCCGATCCCCCCCGCAATCACTTCACGGTGGGCATCGTCGACGACGTCATGCACACCTCGCTGTCCTACGATCCGGCCTTCCAGGTCGAGCCGCCCGAGGTCGTGCGGGCCCTCTTCTACGGTCTGGGCAGCGACGGGACGGTGGGCGCGAACAAGAACAGCATCAAGATCATCGGCGAGGACACCGACCTGCACGCCCAGGGCTACTTCGTCTACGACTCCAAGAAGTCGGGCGCCATGACGGTGTCGCACCTGCGCTTCGGGCCCCGGCCGATTCAGAGCACCTACCTCATCACGCAGGCCAGCTTCGTCGCGTGTCATCAGTGGGGCTTCCTGGACCGCGTGGACGTGCTCGAGCACGCCGCGCCGGGTGCCACCTTCTTGCTCAACAGCCCGCATGGCCCGGACACCGTGTGGGATCACCTGCCGCGCGAGGTGCAGGCCGACATCCTGCGCAAGGGGCTCGATCTGCACGTCATCGACGCCTCGACGGTGGCGCGCGAAGCGGGCCTGGGGCGCCGCATCAGCACGGTGATGCAGACCTGCTTCTTCGCACTGGCCAAGGTGCTGCCTCGAGATCAGGCCATCGCTCACATCAAGGAGAAGGCGCGCAGCACCTTCGCAGTCAAGGGCGAGGAGGTGGTGCGGGTCAACCTGGCAGCCATCGACGCATCCCTCGATCACCTGCACCCCGTGTCGCTGCCAGACACCGTGACGTCGCTGCGCGGGCGCCCGCCGGTGGTTCCGACAGGCGCCCCGGACTTCGTGCAGAAGGTCACGGCGATGATGCTCGCGGGACAGGGTGACCGCCTGCCAGTCAGCGCCTTCCCCCCGGACGGCACCTGGCCCACCGGCACCGCGCGCTGGGAGAAGCGTGGCATCGCGCCCGAGCTGCCGATCTGGGACGCCGCCATCTGCATCCAGTGCAACAAGTGCGCGCTCATCTGCCCGCACAGCGCCATCCGCACCAAGGTCTATCCGCCCGAGGCGGCCGCGCAGGCGCCCGCGGGCTTCCAGACGATGGCGTACAAGACCAAGCCCTTCGAGGGGCAAGGCTACACGGTGCAGGTGACGCCCGAGGACTGCACGGGCTGCGGCCTGTGCGTTCAGTTCTGCCCCGCCAAGGACAAGAGCAACCCGAGGCACAAGTCCATCGACATGGTGCCGATGCAGGAGGTCGGCGAGGCCCGACGCGCGGCGATGGGCGAGGCCTTCGAGTTCTTCCTGACGCTGCCCGAGGCGCCCCGCGATCTCGTCCCCGACAACGTCAAGGGCAGCCAACTGCTGCAGCCCCTGTTCGAGTTCTCGGGGGCCTGCGCCGGCTGCGGCGAGACGCCCTACGTCAAGTTGCTGACCCAACTGTTCGGCGACCGCGCGCTCATCGCCAACGCCACCGGCTGCTCGTCCATCTATGGCGGCAACCTGCCCACGACGCCCTATTGCACCGACGCGGAGGGGCGTGGGCCGGCCTGGAGCAACTCGCTCTTCGAGGACAACGCCGAGTTCGGCCTCGGCTTCAGGCTGGCGGTCGACGCCCTCGTGACGCGGTCGCGCCTGCTGCTCGGCGGCCTGGCGTCCGAGATCGGCGGGGATCTGACGGAGGCGCTGTTGGGCGCCGATCAGTCCAACGAGGCGGGCCTCAGCGCGCAGCGCGAGCGCGTGCGAGCCCTCCGTGGGCGCATCGCGGGCCTGGGCTCAGACGACGCGCGCAGCCTCGACCTCCTGGCCGACTACCTGGTCAAGAAGAGCGTGTGGATCGTCGGCGGCGATGGCTGGGCCTACGACATCGGCTACGGCGGCCTCGATCACGTGCTCGCGTCCGACGCGGACGTGAACATCCTGGTGCTCGACACCGAGGTCTACAGCAACACCGGCGGGCAGCAGTCCAAGGCCACGCCCATGGGTGCGGTGGCGAAGTTCGCCGAGGACGGCAAGGGCCTGCCCAAGAAGGATCTCGGCCTGCTGGCGATGATGCACGACCACGTCTACGTGGCGCGCGTGGCGGTGGGCGCCCGCGACGCGCAGACCTACAAGGCCTTCGTCGAGGCCGAGGCGTGGCCGGGCCCTTCGCTCATCCTGGCCTACAGCCCGTGCATCGCGCACGGCTACGACCTGCGCTTCGGCGCCGAGCAGCAACGCCTCGCCGTGGACACCGGCTATTGGCCCCTCTACCGCTTCGATCCGCGGCGGGTGGCCGCCGGCGAGCCACCGTTGGTGCTCGACTCGAAGGCACCGTCGGTGGAGTTGGGTCAGTTCACGCGCAACGAGACGCGCTTCCGCATCCTGGCCCAGCGCAACCCGGCCCGCGCCCAGGCGCTGCTGGCCACCGCCCAGACCGACGTCCGGCGCCGCTTCGATCTCCTGACCCGGCTCGCCCGCCCCGAGGAGGCCTGATCTCATGGTGGATCTCACGACGTCCTGGCTCGGGCTCGAGCTCGACTGCCCCCTGGTGGCCGGCGCCGGCCCGCTGGCCGACGACCTCGACAGCGCGCGCCGCCTCGAGCAGGTGGGGGCGGCGGCGATCGTGATGCAGTCGCTCTTCGAGGAGCAACTGCAGAGCGATCAGCTGGCCATGTTCCATCACACCGAGAGCGTCGCCGACAGCCACCCCGAGGCGTCGAGCTACTTCGTCGAGACGCAGGGGGACGCCCTGGACACGGGCCTCGGCCCCGACGCGTACCTGCGTCACCTCGAGCGCCTGAAGCGGACGGTGTCCATCCCGGTGATCGCGTCGCTCAATGGCATCAGCCCCGGCGGCTGGGTGCGCTACGGGCGGCGCATGGCCGACGCCGGCGCCGACGCGCTCGAGCTGAACGTCTACTACGTCGCGAGCGATCCCGACGAGGCGCCGGCGGACGTCGAGCAACGGTACGTGGATCTCGTCACGGAGCTCGACGCGGCCATCGGCATCCCCATCGCGGTGAAGCTGTCGCCCTACTTCTCTTCCTTGGGTCACCTGGCGCGCCGACTGCGCGAGGCGGGCGCCGATGGGCTGGTGCTGTTCAACCGTTTCTATCAGCCGGACATCGATCCCGAGCTGCTCGAGGTGGTCCCGTCGCTGCACCTGTCGACCCCTGACGAGCTGCGCCTGCGCCTGCGCTGGCTGGCCACGCTCTACGGGCGCGTGGACCTCGACCTCGCCTGCACCGGCGGCGTGCACGACAGCGTCGGGGCGGTCAAGGCGCTGATGGCGGGCGCCTCGGCGGTGCAGATGACGTCGGCGCTGCTGCGGAACGGCGCGGCGCACCTGGGCACGGTCCGCCGGGGACTCGAGGTGTGGCTCGAGGAGCACGACTACACCTCGGTGCGGCAGATGATCGGCTCGATGAGCCTCGCGCGCTGCCCCGATCCGGCCGCCATGGAGCGGGCGAACTACCGCCGCGTGCTGGGGGTCTGGCACCGCTTTTGATCTGAGCGCGCGCGCGCCCTCCATGCTGTACCGGCGATCCAATCGCGCGTAGGGTGGCGCAATGTCCGCCCGCCAGAGCTGGGAACGACGCTGGATCGACGCGGTGCTGCGCCATCGGGGCGCCGTGCTCGCCGGCATCGCCGCCCTCTCGGTGGTGGCGGGCGTCTTCGCGAGCCGGGTGCGCTTCGACAGCGACATCGAGGGCTGGTTCCTCGAGGGCGACCCCAACCTCGCGTCCTACCATGCCTTCCTCGAACGCTTCGGGGCCGACGAGGTCAGCGTCGTGGGCGTCTTCGGCGATGCCCTCTTCACGCCCGAGGCGCTGGCCGCGGTCGACGCCTTCACGCGCGCCGCCGAGAAGGCACCCAACGCGCACCGTGTGCGCTCACTGACCAACATCGCCACGGTCCGGCGGCTGGGACCGGGGCACGTGGGCGTCGAGCGCCTGATGGACGCCCTGCCCGAGACGCCGGAGGAGGCCGCGGCGCTGCGGGCGCGCGCGCTGGCCGACGATCTGGTGCGCGACAACCTCGTGTCGGCCGACGGCCGCGGCCTGGCGGTGATCGTCGAGCTCGATCCCGCGGGCAACGACTTCGCCGCCAAGGTCGAGCACGTCCAGGCTCTGCGCGCGGCGGCGGTGGAGCACCTCGGGCCGCTGCGTGATCGGGGGCTCCTGAGCTTCGAGCTCGCGGGGTCGCCCCCCCTCGACGAGGCCTTCTTCCTCTACACCGAGCACGACTTCATGGTGCTGGCGCCGGCCGCCCTCTTGGTGGTGGTGCTGGCCACGTTCCTGCTCTTTCGGCGCTGGACCGCGGTGGTCGTGCCCTTGTCGGTCGTGGGGCTGGCGAGCGTGTGGGTGTTCGGCCTGATGGGCGCGCTGCACATCGACATCTCGCTCATCTCGAGCAGCCTGGTGGCGTTGATCCTGGCGGTGGGCGTGGCCGACTCCATCCACGTCGTGTCGGACTACCACCGCGAGCTGATGAGCGGGACGCCCCGCGAGGAGGCGGTCGCGCAGGCCGTGGCGTCGCTGCTGGTGCCGTGCCTGTTCACCAGCCTCACGACCGCCGCCGGCTTCCTGTCGCTCTTGGTGAGCGACCTGGCGCCCATCCGCGAGTTCGGCTGGCTGGCCGCCGTGGGGGTGGGCTTCGCGTTCCTGCTGAGCATGACCTTCATCCCCTGCATCCTCGGCTTGGTGCGGGCGCCGGACGCTGCCTTCGTCGAGCGTCAACTCCACGGTCGCACGAGCCGCCTGCTCGGCTGGCTGGGGCGGCCCACCCGCCGGTCGAGTCGATGGGTGCTGGCGGTGGGCCTCGCCTTGACCGCGCTCTGCGGGTGGGGGGCGCTGAGGCTCTCGACCGACGCCAACCCGCTCAACTACTTCCTGCCGGGCGATCCGGTCCGGGTGGCGCTGGAGCGGGTCGACGCTCAGCTGTCGGGCAGCACGTCGTTCGACTTCGTGGTCACCACCCGCGATGGGGGCATGAAGGATCCCGCCATCCTCGCGCGCCTCGACCGCTTCGCGAAGCAGGTGGAGTCGGTCGACGGCGTCACGCGCGTGCTGTCGGTGCTCGACAGCCTGCGCGCCGCGCGCTCGGCGCTCACCGACGGCGAGGAGACGGGGCTGCCGGGCCCGACGGATCACCCCTACCTCGCGGCCCAGCTCTTCTTGTTCCTCGAGGGCGCCGAGGACTTCTCGACGATGCTGCAGGGCGACTACTCGATCGCTCGGCTGACCGCCCGGGTCCAGATGTCGAAGGCGCACTCGGTGACCAGCGCGCGCGGTCGCATCGACGCGTGGATCGGCGAGGCCAGCGGGACGGATGTGCGGATCGAGGCCACCGGCTACGTGAAGCTGATGTCCGACATGGAGCGCTATCTCTTCGACTCGCAGGTCGCGAGCCTGGGCGTCGCCTTCCTTGTGATCACGCTGATGATGTTCGTGCTGCTGCGCTCGCCGTGGCTGGGTCTGTTCTCGATGATCCCGAATCTATTGCCGATTCTGGCGGGCCTGGCCTTCATGGCCGCCGCCGACGTCGCGCTGGATCCGGGCACGATCATGATCGGCTGTATGGCCTTGGGCTTGGTGGTGGACGACACGGTGCACTTCCTCGTGCGGCTGCGGCGCGTCCTGGCGGACGGGGCGACGCTCGAGGACGCCATCGCCCGCACCATGCGCGCGACCGGGCGGCCGATCATCGTGACGAGCCTCGTCTTGGCGGGTGGCTTCGCGACGCTGGGGCTGGGCAGCTTCCGCCCCAACGTGGCGTTCGGGCTGGTGAGCGCGGTCGTGATCGTCGTCGCGCTGATCGCGGATCTGGGGCTGCTGCCCGCGGCGTTGCTGGTGCTCCGCCCGCCGGTGGAGCGTCGGCGCACCGTCGTCGCCGAGGTGGCGGCAGAGGTCGCGGCGCCAGACTGAGTCGCCGGACTGAGTGGGGGGCGTCGCTCGCGTGGTCCGGGCCCGCCAGGTGGGGCTGCTGCCGCGCGTCGGGCCGGCGGGGATCGGCGCGCTGATTGCCAGCCCGGCCCTCGTGGCTCTACCCTGCGGCGCGCCCACCCCGGGCCGACGAGGGTGTCCCCATGACCGCGATGAAGCAGCCCGGCGGCGTTCGGGTCCACAAGTGGCCCCACCCGGTGCCGCCGACCGCCGCGTCGGTCGCCGCCGAGATGGAGGGCTTCGGCTTCCGGAGCTACGACCTGCAGACCGTGCCCGCGTGGTTCGTGCGCAGCCGCCACGCCCACGACGAGGAAGAGATTCGCGGCGCGGTCGACGGCGTCATCACCTTCCACTTCGACGAGGGGCCGGTCACCCTCGAGGCCGGCGACATCCTGGTCATCCCCGCGGGCGTGGCGCACGAGGTCCGGGTGCACAACGCGCGCACCTTCAGCGCCTTCAAGGGCTCGCGCAGCGGCGCGCGCAGCGTCACCGAGCACGGCGACGGCAAGGGCAGCGTCGAGGATCTGGCGGCCCGTCGGGGGCAGGGCGAAGACACC
>CALBMW010000358.1 GCA_937896275.1 uncultured Myxococcales bacterium | reverse complement strand
CGGGCGCTGGGACTGCCGCGGGCGCTGGGACTGCCGCGGGCGCTGGGACTGCCGCCGGCTCGATGGGTCACTGACCGATGCGCGTCCGCACCCTCTTGGCGATCGTCGCGACGCTCGGTGTGGCGCGCGCGGAGCCGCCTGTGTTCGATCACGCGAAGCACGCGGCGGCGGCGACCAAGCAGGGCTTGCAGTTGGCCTGCGCCGGCTGTCACACCGGCGGCATCGACGCCAACGGTGAGCGGCCGGGGAAGGGCGATCATGCGGGCTGTGACACCGCCGGCTGTCACGCCGAGGACTTCTACGGCGAGAAGTCCAAGGACGGCTCGACGCTGTGCCTGCTGTGCCATGAGAATCAGCAGCCCTGGGCCGACATGCGGTCGCTGCGGCCCTTCCCGGCCAAGGGGCGCGAGGGACGGCTCTTCTGTGTGAACTTCAGCCACGAGGCGCACCTCAGCCCCAAGCGCGTCGACCGGAGAGACTGCCTGGGCTGCCACCGGCGCGACACCGAGGATCTCTTCGTGCCGCCGCCGGATCACGCAGCCTGCGGCAAATGCCACGCTGCCGCGCGCAAGCACGGCTCGGCGGCCTTCGAGAAGATCCCGATGTCGGCCTGCGACGCCTGTCACGAGCCGACCGATGATCCGAACCTCGCGCGGTGCACGCCCTGGCAGTCACTTCAGTCCGGCGGCTTCCGGCGGCGGGTGAAACACTTCTCGCATGGCAAGCACAACACCGACATCCGCACCAGCGATCTGGGGCCGCTGTCCTGCGAGGCCTGCCACGCGGACGCGGCCAGCTCGACCGACGTGCGCGAGATTCGGCGCTTGCTGGATGGCGCGGCGACGATGAACGGGTCCTGCTCCAGCTGTCACAACGGCAAGCTGCGCGATCCGCGCACCAACCGACGGGTCTTCTCGACCCGGGACGAGCGGCTCTGCTCGAAGTGCCACAACAAGGGCGTGACGCGCTTCGGCGACGCCGCACCCGGGGGGCACTGAGGCCGTCATGGACGAGACGCCCACCATCAGCCGGCCCGCCGTCGCGCACACGCGTGCGCTCCCGGTCGACCTGTCCCAGGAGCAGCTCGTCGAGGTCCTGGCGAGCGCCGCCTTCCTGACGGGCGTCCCGCGCCACCGCGTCGAGGAGCTGGCCCGTCAGGCGCCGTTGCGCCGCTACGCCACCGGCGAGGTCCTGCTGCGCCAAGGCGAATACGGGCACTCGATGTTCGTGCTGGTGCGTGGTTCGGTGGCCGTCGTCGTGCAGGACGACAACGGCGACAGCACCGAGCTGGCGCGCATCGACCGGCCGGCGGCCTACTTCGGCGAGTTCGCGATGCTCGGCCGCCGCCGCCGCTCGGCGACGGTCAAGGCGCTCGAGCCGACCGTGCTCATCGAGCTCGAGAAGACCCGCGTCGAGCGCCTCGACATGGTGACCGCCGGGGTGGTGCTGGCCTCTCTCGAGGTGCTCACCGAGCAGCGCTCGGTGCGGCGCTTCATCGAGAGCCACCGCTTCTTGTCCGAGATGGGGCCGGAGGGCATCGACCACCTCGTCACGCACGGGCGCATCCAGGTCTACGAGCGCGGCCGCAAGGTGTTCGAAGCGGGCCAGGCGGCCGACAAGGTGTACCTGGTCAAGGCGGGCGTGGCGAAGCTGCTCCGGCAGAGGGAGGACCGAGAGTCGGTCCTGGCCTACTTCAACGTCGGCGACGTCATCGGGCTCAGCAGCGCCCAGGAGCACACCGCCAGCCTGGTGTCGATGGGCTACCTCGAGCTGATCGAGACCCAGAAGTCCCAGTTCCGCACGCTGCGGCGCTTCTATGACGAGCTGCTGCAGCGCTTCGAGAAGGACGTCGTCGAGAAGGCGCCCGACGATCTGAGCAGGACGGCGATGGGCTTCGCGCACGACTTCCTGGGCGCCGGCGCCCAAGAGGGCCTGTCGCTGCTCACGATCAACCTGAACAAGTGCATCCGCTGCGGCAACTGCGTGCGCTCGTGTCAGGCTCGCCACGGCCACGCCCGCGTCACCCGGCGCGGCAAGAAGCTGGTCCGGCGCGTCGAGCAGGCGAAGGCCGGCGTCCACGAGACGGTGCTCGTCCCGGGCTCGTGCCGGCACTGCGTCAACCCGGAGTGCATGATCGGCTGCCCCACCGGCGCGATCCACCGGCGCCCGGGCGGCGAGGTCGACATCAAGCCCTTCTGCATCGGCTGCGCGAGCTGCGCCGAGCGGTGCCCCTACGACAACATCACGATGGTGCCCACCCCCGGGCGCATGATCGACGGCATCGAGCGCGACAAGATCGCCAACAAGTGCAACCTGTGCGCCGGCTACGGCGAGGCGAACTGCGTCCACAACTGCCCCACCGGGGCCATCCTGCGCATCGAGCCGACCTCGTATTTCCCCGAGCTGAAGAAGCTCCTGGGCACCACCGGGCAGCAGGCGGTGGGCTCCACGCACCAGACGCGACGCCGCGAGTGGTCGCGGCTGGTGGTGCCGCTGGTGGTGGGGCTGATCGGCGCGGGCTTCGGGGCCCTGCGTTTCCTCCAGCCCGCCCCCTACTCGCCCTGGAGCACCGGCGGCCTGATGCTGGGTGGTGGCGCGTTGGTCAGCATGTTCGGGGCGGTGATGCTGGCCGCCCGGCGGCGGCTCAACCGCCTGCCGCGCAAGCCCGCCCCCGAGGGGCAGCGCAAGAAGAGGCGCCTGCCCAGCCAGCTCGGCAGCTTCCTGGTGTGGGCGCGGGTGCACGTCTACCTCGGCGTGCTGGCCTTCGCGCTCGTGCTGCTGCACGCCAACGGGCACTTCGGCGGCACGCTGACCGCGGCCCTGCTGACCCTGACGCTGCTCGAGGTGGCCACGGGCCTGTTCGGCGTGGGCTACGCCAAGTGGATGCCGCGCACCATCACCCGAATCGAGGGTGAGGCCCAGGTCGAGGAGGACGTACGCGACGAGCGCAAGCGCGTTGTGTCCCGCCACGACGACCTCAAGCGCGAGATGCCCGCGGAAGTGCGCCCCCTGCTGGGCGCCCTACGCCGTCGCGCGGGCGGCACCCTGGAGCGCTACCGCAAGGGCTACGACAGCGACGCGCGCGTCATCGCGGTCCGCACCTGGCTTCGCCCCCGCGGCGAGACCCTGCTGCCGGAGCAGCAGCGCGCCCTCGAGACGTTGGCGAGTGATCAGGTGCGCCTGGCCGATCTGCACGCCTGCTTGCGGCTGTACGGGGTGCGCCGCGTCTGGCTCGGCCTGCACATCGGCGTCAGCGCGGCGCTGCTCTGCCTGGTGGCCGTCCATGTCGTCACGGTCCTGGCCTTCATGAGGGCCGGCTCGTGATCGAGCTCAGCTTCCGCGAGGGTCGGCAGGCGGGCATGAAGCTCGCGCTCGAGGGCAGCTGGGTCACCCTCGGCCGGGCGCCGCAGTGCGAGGTGATCATCGACGACGCGCAGTGTTCGTGGGAGCACTGCGTGCTCGAGCGGGTGCCGGCGGGCTACCTGGTCACCGACCTGGGCAGCAGCAATGGTACCCACCTCAACGAACAGCGCCTGACCGAGCCGCAGCTTTTGACGCCCGGCGACGTGCTGCGCGTGGGCACCTGTCGCATCGTCCTCGACTTCGATCTGCCGAGCCTCGACGGCAGCAGCATCCTCGAGGCGGCCGTCAGCGCGCCCCCCAGCGTCGCGCCCTCCGGGGCCGGGCTGCGCCTGACGGTCATCTCGGGCGAGGCGACCGGCGAGACCTTCGACGTGACCGGCGAGTGGGCCACCGTCGGCGCCGAGGCCTCGTGCCAGGTGTACCTGCCGGGGCTGCGCGATCTGATGGCCTACCTGGTCTTGGGGGAGCGCGGGTACGCGCTGCAGCCCGCTGAAGAGGGGGCGCAGGACTGCCTCATCAACGGCGCCTTCGTCGGGCATCAGGCACTCATCGAGGAAGGCAGCATCGTCCAGTTTGGCGGCGTCACGCTCCGGGCCAACTACGGATCGGCGGACGCGGGCGCCTCAGCGGGCCTCACCCCGGTCTCCCTGGGCCCGATCGACGCCACACAGCGCCTCGATGTCGCCGACGCGCGCCGACTGGTGGCCGAGGCGCAGCGCCGCGCCGCCGAGAAGAGGGGCGCCGCGGCCGAGGCGACCCAGGCGACGCCCGCCTCGGACGGCGACGAGACGCTCTCGATCGCCGGCATCAGCGATCTGCACGAGAAGGTGGCGGCCTACGCCGAGTCGCGCATGGGGGCGCGCCCATCGCCGACCACCGCCGACTGGACCAACGTCGGTCCCAACGAGACGGTGGTCGTCGATCACGAGCCGGAGCGCGACGTGGAGCCCCCGCCGCGCCACCTGATGCTGCGCCCGCGGTTGCGCTGCGTCGCCGGACCCCACGAGGGCCGCGTGGTGCTGCTCGGTCAGGGCGTGTGCACGCTCGGCCGCGACGACGACAACGACGTGGTGCTCTTCGACGCCCTCGTGTCCCGACGACACGCCCGGGTCATCGTCGAGGAGGATCGTGCCCGCGTCGAGGATCTGGGCGGTCGCAACCCGCTGAGCATCAACGGCGCGCCCCGTCCCGAAGGGGTCATCGCGCTGCGCCAGGGTGATCTGGTGAGCCTGGGCTCGTCCGTCTTCGAGTTCGGCGACGCGGGCGTCGACCCGGAATCGCTCGAGGCCACCACCACCATCGCCCTGCCCAGCGCCCGCTTCATCTTCGACGGCCAGGTCATGGTCCGGCCGGGCCTGACGATCGGGCGCGATCCCAACTGCGATCTCTTCCTCGACCACGAGGACATCGACCGGCATCACGCCGAGATCCTCGCCGTCTTCAACCAGTTCAGCGTCGTCGATGGCGGCGGACGCGGGGTGCGGGTCAACGGTCGCCGCGTGGTCGACCACGTCCTGCAGAACAACGACGAGGTGATGATCGGGGGCCACCGCATCCTGATCCGCCTCGACGGCTTCACCTGCTCGCTGGACGTCGCGCGGCCGGCGCCCACCACCCAGCGCGAGTCCTTCGCGGTCGACGCGCACTCCGCCGATCCGTTTCGGACGATGTACCGGGTGGCGCTGCCGAAGGTGCCCAGCGATCAGCGCCAGGCCTCCGTCGCCGCGCCGGACGCTCAGCCCGCGCCACCGCGCAAGAAGATCAGGTGGGTGCCGCCCGGCGACGTCCAGCGCAGCCTGCGCGGTCCCTTGCTGGTGGTCTCGGGCTTGCTCGCCGCGGGCTGCGGCGTGGCCTGGATGGCCACCGGCGACGCGGGCGGGCGCTTCGTGACCCAGCCGGTCTCGGCCCCCCACGACAGCGTGGCCTTCGCGATGCGGGCGCGAGAGGCGTTGAGCGCGTCGCCGGGTTGCGGCAATTGCCACACCGCCTTCTCGGCCGTGAGCGCCGCGGGCTGCCAGGCGTGCCACGCGGATCATCGACCGCGCCCCCGGCACGCGCAGGCGGCCGAGGTGGGCGACGACTGCCGCAAGTGCCACACGGAGCACCCCGCGGGCGAAGCGCCGACCGCCCTGCTGGCGGTGGACCGCTGCGTCGAGTGCCACGTCGACCGCCACGCCCGGATGCTGAAGGTGACGAAGGGGCCGGTCAGGCTCGAGGCCCCAACCCTGACCAAGCTGGGCGCCGAGAAGGTGCTGGCCCTCGGCGCCGCGGGCTCGCGCGCCGACCGCCTGCACCGCACACATCAGGCCATCGAGCGTCGCTGCGCCGGGTGCCACGCCAACGAAGATCAATCGGGCCCCGCCGATCCCGAGACCGCGTGCCTACGCTGCCACGGCGAGGCGAAGGCCCTCGAGCAACCCTGCGGCGTTTGCCACAACGAGCACGGGCACGACCCCGAGCGGAGCATGCTCGTCACCGACACGGGCGAGCCCGGACCCTTCGCCAGCGTCGCGGGTGGGGGCACACGGACCGGCGTCGGCCTGGCGCTGCTGCTCTTCGCGCCGCTACTGCTCGTGCTGGGCCTGCACCGGCTGTTGTCCGATCGCATGGCGCACGCCGACCTCGAGCGCCCGGACGAGCCCCAGGACGCCGGCACCCCGAAGAAGCTGCTGCACATCGACGAAGAGATGTGCGTGGGCAGCAAGGTGTGCGTCGAGAAGTGCCCCTATGAGGTGCTGGCGCTCATCGAGACGCCCAAGGGCAAGAAGGTCGCCAAGGTCGTCAACTTCGACTCGTGCAACGAGTGCAACACCTGCGTCGAGGTGTGCGAGCCCAAGGCGCTCACGCGGCGGCTGCCCGGGGCGCCGGTGCCGATGATCGAGCGCGCCCTGGTGGACGCCAGCTACCTGACCAGCGTGCGGGGGCTCTACCTCATCGGGCAGGCCGCGGGGAAGCCGCTGGTGCGCAACGCCATCAACCTCGGCGCACGCACCATTCACCACATCGTGTTCGATGGCGTGAAGCCCGGGGCGGCCGCGGCCGCGGGCCTGGACTTCGAGGTCGCGATCGTGGGTGGCGGCCCGGCGGGCCTGTCGGCGGGGGTGAGCGCGCGGCAGCAGGGCCTGAGCGCGGTGGTCTTCGAGAAGGGCGCCGACTTCGCCCAGACGATCCGGAGCTTCCACCGCGGCAAGCCGGTGCAGAACCAGCCCTCTCACGTCGAGCTCATCGGGCCGCTGTGGGTCGAGGACTGCGTTCGCGAGGATCTGCTGGATCGCTGGGCGGAGCAACTCCGCGAGCATCCCATCGACGTGCGCTACAAGCAGCCGGTCGAGGGCGTCAAGCCGCTGCACGGACCCGACGATCCGGCGGTGCGCGGCTTCGAGGTGACCACGCCGGCGGGCACGGTGACCGCGCTGCGCGTCATCCTGGCGGTGGGCGGCGGCGAGGCCCGCAAGCTGGATCGCGTGCCGGGCAACGACCTCGAGAAGATCCGCTATCAGTGCGACGATCCCAAGGAGCACGCCAGCCAGCACGTCGCGGTGGTCGGCGGCGGCAACTCGGCGCTCGAGGTGGCCATCGGCTGCGCCGAGGCCAACGGCGGCAGCAACACCGTGCGCTTGATTTACCGCGGGGCCGATTTCGGCCGATCGAGCAAGAAGAACAAGGAGAAGGTGGCCGCGCTCGTGGCCGAGGGCCGCCTGATCCTGCACCTCGAGAGCAACCCCGCCGAGGTCACCGCCGACGCGCTGCGCATCAAGCCCAAGGAGGGCGAAGTGCTCACCGTCGAGAACGACTTCCTCTACTGCATGCTGGGCAAGATCGCCCACGACAAGTGGCTGAAGTCGATCGGGGTCGAGTTCGTGCAGAAACCGCAGGGCTGGTCGCCGCCGCAGAGCGACGATCTGTCCTTCCTCGAACTGTCGGGGCAGTCATGACAGCGCGTCGATTCCAGAGCGCAGGGTGGGCCTTCGTCTGCCTCGCCCTGTGCGGGTGTCCCCGGCAGGCCGTGCGCGGCGACACCGACGATCCCATCGGGGTCGAGATCTTCCGCCACGCCGACCACCTGGGCGACCAGCCCAAGATCCTGAAGCGCAACGCAGGCAAACCGCTCGTGTGCGGCGACTGTCACGCCTCCACCGCGGCCACCGGGTGGGTGGCGCAGCGGCCGGGCAGCGACAACCACGCGCCCTGCGACGGCTGCCACGCCGGCGCCTACAAGAAGCCCCCCAACGACTACTGCAAGGTCTGCCACACGAGCGTCGATCCGATGCACGCCGGCAAGAGCCCGCTGGGTGAGTACCCGCGCCGGGCGCGCACGGCGGAGCTGATCGGCGCCTTCAACCACGCGCTGCACCTGACCGGCAAGTCGGTGAAGAAGGACGGCAAGTCGCTCGACTGCGGCGACTGCCATCAGGTGAAGGACGCCGACGCGGCCTACGCCAGCTTCCCCACGCACGCCAACTGCGCGCCCTGCCACGCGCCCGAGGCGGCGGCCAACCGTGAGCCCCGCCTCGACCGCTGCGGGGGCTGTCACGATCACGCCGGCCCGGGGCGCGCGCGCGCCTTCGTGAAGAACGACATCCGCTTCACCCACGGCAAGCACCGCGTCGATCAGGGCGGCAAGGCCATCGAGTGCCGCGTGTGCCACGGCACCGTGGCCGAGAGCACCACCGCCGCCGAGGTGGTCCTGCCCCGGATGGCCTCCTGCGCGACGTGTCACGAGGACGCGACGCGGACCCCCGACCGGGTGCGGCTGTCGCAGTGCGGGGTGTGCCACCAGGATGACGTCGAGTCGAACCCGCTGCCGGGCAACCACACCGCCGGCGGCCCCGCGCCGCTCGAGGGCCTCGCCGCGCTCCAGGCGCAGGGCTACGTCGTGCTGGCCCAGGCCGCGGGCGGGCCCCTGCCGACCGCCACGGACGCGGTCCCGCGCCTGATCGACTTGCTGCCCCGGCTCGAGCCCGAGGCCGCCGCGCCGACCACCATCGCGCCGGCCGCGCCCG
>CALBMW010000357.1 GCA_937896275.1 uncultured Myxococcales bacterium | reverse complement strand
CCCCGCGGTGACCTCGGGCACGGCCTCGCCACCCAGCGCCGGCCCCGCCAGCGCCAGCCCAGCCAGCGCCAGCCCCGCCAGCGCCAGCGGCCACAACACGCGCCCACGCGACGCTCGCAACGATCTCCGCATGTCGACCTCCCATGACACGCCGGGCAGACACCCTGGGCGTGACCCGGTTCCGTGCCGCGCCATCATGGGGCGCCGGGGCGGTGGGCGGAAGGGGGTCTGTGGGCCTGGGCGTCGCGGGTTCGGGAGGTCGGGGGGTCGGGCGCCCGACCGACTCAGGCGTTCTTGCGGCGCTGCGCGCGGCGCTTGATCACGCCCACCATCAGCGTCAGCAGCGAGATCCACAGGGGCTCAGGGGCACGTCGAAGCTGCCGGGGCTCATCGCTTGATAGGAGGCCATGTCGCCGCGCACGTTGCCGGCGTCGTGCAGGATGACCGTGTCGCCGTCGTTGCGCGCCTGACCCATGATCTGCTCGAGCGTCTTGCCCAGGCTGTCCATGCCGTTCGCCACGTCGAGGAAGGTGGGCGTCGTCCCGTCGATGGCCAACTTCTGCAGGTCGACCGTCACCAGGCGGGCCTTCTCTTCGATCGCCTGACGGCGCTGCCCGTGGGTCTTGGCCGACTGCGTCGCCCGATAACGCGCATCACCGCGCGGGGCGTGCTTTGCGAGCAGCGCGCGACCGCGCGTCTGGCCCTCGGCCTGCTTCAGGGCGCGCGTCAGCCGACCCAGTCGGTCCTCGAAGCCGCTGAGCACCTGCACGAAGGCCCGGTGAGCGTCCTCGTGCAGCGCGCCCTTCTCGAAGCGGAACGCCGCGCGCGTGGTCTCCAGGCGAATCTCGTCGAACAGGCGCTCGAGGGAGGATTCGATGGCATTCAACTGAGTTCCGAGGCTCATGCACAACTCCTCTGACGGAAATTTCCACCCGCAGTGTATGGGCGCCGGACGCGAACCTCAAGCTGAAGCTGCGCGACAAGCCGCCTCACCCGTGGTAATTGGCCCACCATGAGCGAAGCGCACGGCACCGGACACATCATCCAGTCCCTCGTGGCGAACGTGGTCATCGCGGCGGGCAAGGGCGTCGCGGCCGCCCTGACCGGCTCGGGCGCGCTGTTGGCCGAGACGCTGCACTCGACCGCCGACTGCGGCAACCAACTGCTGCTTCTGATGGGAGTCAAGCGAGCGCAGCGGCCCCCCGACGAGGAACACCCCCTCGGCTTCGGCCGCGCCCTCTACTTCTGGTCCTTCATGGTGGCGCTGCTGCTCTTCTCGGGCGGTGGCGTCTTCTCGGTCTACGAGGGCCTCCACAAGATCCGCCACCCGGAGCCCGTCGAGTCCATCGGGCTCGGCCTCACCATCCTCGGCGTGTCCCTGCTCGTCGAGGGCTGGGCCACCTTTGCCAACGTCAAGGATCTCAACGCCCGCCGCGGGAGGACCCCCTTCGCCCGCTTCCTCAGGACCACCAAGGACTCGGACCTGGTCGTCATCTTCGGCGAGAACAGCGCCGCCGTCCTCGGGCTCGTCCTGGCCATGGGCGCGCTCGCGTTGGCCAAGGCCACCGGGGACGGTCGCTGGGATGGCGTGGGCAGCCTGCTCATCGGCCTCGTCCTGGTGGGCGTCGCCATCTTCCTGGCCGTCGAGGTCAAGTCGCTCCTCATCGGCGAGCGGGCCGATCCCGAGATCGAGGAGGCGATCCACGCGATCTTCGCCGACGATCCTCGCGTCAGCTCCGTCCGGCGCGTCATCACCATGCAACAGGGCCCGAGCGAGGTCATGGTGGCGCTGAAGATCGCCTGTCCCCCCGACCTGTCGGTGGCCGATCTGTCCGATCTCATCAACACCTTCGAGGAGCGCCTGCGCGCCCGCTGCCCGGCGGTCCGGTGGTGCTTCGTCGAGCCCGACCTCGATCTCTCGGACGACGTCACGTGACGGTCGCGCCGACTGACCGCCCCACCGGGCTCGACGCGCTGCTCCGCCCGCGCTCGGTGGCGGTGGTCGGCGCCAGCCGCCGCGAGGGCAGCATCGGGCGCGAGATCCTGCGCAATCTGGTCGCGCTGGGCTTTCAGGGTCCCGTCTACCCGGTCCACCCGGACTCGGATCACGTGCTGTCGATGCGCGCCTGGCCCACCGTCGACGCCATCCCTGATCCAGTGGATCTGGCGGTCATCGCCGTCCCGGCCTCGGGGGTCCTCGGGGTGGTCGAGGCCTGCGCCCGAAAAGGCGTCGGCGGCGTGGTGATCATCACGGCGGGCTTCCGCGAGATCGGCGGTGAGGGCGCCGCGCTCCAGGACCGCGTGCTCGAGGTCGTGCGCCACCACGGCATGCGCATGGTCGGCCCCAACTGCATGGGCCTCATCAACACCGCCCCCGACGTGCGCCTCGACGCCAGCTTCGGCGCCACGCTGCCGCTGACGGGCGGGGCCGCCTTCGCCAGCCAGTCGGGCGCCCTCGGCGAGGTCGTGCTGTCGACGGCGCGCGCGGTCGGCCTGGGCATCAGCCAGTTCGTCTCGCTGGGCAACAAGGCCGACGTCTCGGGCAACGATCTGCTGGAGTTCTGGGGCGAGGATCCGCAGACGCGGGTCATCCTGCTGTACCTCGAGAGCTTCGGAAACCCGCGCCGCTTCGCGCAGGTGGCCCGTCAAGTCACCCGCCGCCGCGGCAAGCCGATCCTCGCGGTCAAGAGCGGCCGAACCCACCAGGGCGCCGCGGCCGCCAGCTCGCACACCGGCTCGCTCGCCGGGGGGGATCGCGCGGCGAGCTCGCTGCTGGCCGACTGCGGCATCATCCGCTGCAACACCGTGGGCCAGCTCTTCGACATGGCGCGCGGCTTCTGCAACCAGCCCCTGCCCCCGGGCGGCCGCGTCGCCGTGCTGACCAACGCCGGCGGCCCCGGCATCATGGCCACCGACGCGGCGGTTCACTTCGGCCTCGACATGGCGCCGCTGTCCGACGACACGCGCGCCGCAATGGCCGCCGTGCTGCCGGACGAGGCCTCTCTTCAGAACCCGGTCGACATGATCGCGTCGGCCACGCCTGCCCAGTACCGCGCCTGCGCCGCCGCCCTGATGCGCGATCCCGCGGTGGACGCGCTGCTCGTCATCTTCGTGAGCCCGGTGGTGACCGCTCCGCCCACCGTGGCGCGGCACATCGTCCTGGGCGTGCGCGACGCCGGCGCCGAGAAGCCTGTGCTGGCCTGCTTCATGGGGCGGGAGCAGGGCGACCGCGGCATCGCCGTGCTGGCCGAGGCGGGCATCCCCAGCTACCCCTTCCCCGAGAGCGCCGCCCAGACGCTGGCCGCCATGGCCGGCTTCCGCCGGTGGCGCGATCAGGAGGACGGAGAGCTCGTCTCCTTCGAGGTCGACCGCGCCGGCGCCGCCGCCCTGCTCGCCGTCACCCGCGCCGCCGGCCGCACCTGGCTCAGCGGCGCCGACGCGCTCGCCCTGCTCGGCGCCTACGGCATCCCGGTGGTGGCCGGCCGCGCGGTGCGCACGCCGGACGAGGCCATCGACTTCGCCGAAGCGGCCGGCTACCCGGTCGTCCTCAAGCTCGACGTCGAGGCGATCGTGCACAAATCCGACGCGGGCGGGGTGAAGCTGGATCTGCGTTCACCGGGCGAGATCAAGGGCGCGTTCTGGGATCTCACCGAGAGCCTGCGCGCCGCCGGCGTGACCGCCGAGCCAGCCTTCCTGGTGCAGCGCATGCTGGGCGGCGGCCGCGAGACGATCGTGGGCGCGGTGCAGGACGACACGGTGGGCCACCTGCTGATGTTCGGCCTCGGTGGCGTGTTCGTCGAGCTGATGAAGGACGTCAGCTTCGGCGTGCACCCGCTCACGGACGCGGACGCGCGGCGCATGCTGCGCGAGGTGAAGGGCTGGCCGCTGCTCGCGGGCTATCGCGGCGCGGCGCCGGTGGACGTCGCGCTGCTCGAGCAGGTGCTGCTGCGCGTGAGCCAGCTGGTGGCCGACTTCCCCGAGATCGCCGAGATGGATCTGAACCCCTTCATGATCGCCCCCGCGGGAAAGAGCAGCGCCGCCGTCGACGCGCGCGTGAGGCTGGCGCCGGCATGAAGATCCTGATGGTGGCCGCCGAGGCCGTGCCCTTCGCCAAGACCGGTGGCCTGGCCGACGTGGCGGGCGTGCTGCCACGCTTCTTGCGCGCCCTGGGCCACGACGTGCGCGTGGTGATGCCGCGCTACTACCGCGTGGATCGCGCCGATCTGCGTCGCGTGCCGGGCCTGCTCGCGGTGCCCATGGGCGTCGTCGGCACCCTGCAGGCCGAGGTCTGGCAGGGGCGACTGCCGGACGGTGACGGTCACGCCAGCGACGTCCCCGTGTACTTCGTTGATTTTGAACAGTATTTCGGCCGAGATGGCCTCTACAACGAGGCCGGCGGTCAGGGCTATCTCGACAACGACAACCGCTTCGTCTTCCTGTCGCGGGCGGCGCTGGAGCTGTGCCATCACGTCGGCTTCGAACCCGACGTGGTGCACGCGAACGACTGGCACACGGCGGCCGTGCCGCTCTTCCTCGACACGCTCTACCGCGCCGATCCGCGCCTCGGCCGGGCCGCGTCGATCCTGACCGTGCACAACATGGAGTATCAGGGCTGCTTCTACAGCGGCCTGATGAACGTGCTCGACGTCGGCTGGGAGCACTTCAACCACCTCGAGATCGAGCACGACGACGAGGTGAACCTGCTCAAGGGTGGCATCTACCACGCGACGCTTTGGAACACGGTGAGCCCGCGCTACGCCGAGGAGATCAAGACGGCTCGGTTCGGCCACGGCCTCTGTGGCGTGGCCCGCGACCGGGCCGCGGATCTGCGCGGCATCCTCAACGGCATCGACTACGCAGAGTGGGACCCCTCGACCGATCCTCACCTGCCGGCCCCCTTCGACGCAGACGATCTCAGCGGCAAGGCCGTGTGCAAGACCGAGCTTCAGCGCGAGCTGGGCCTGCCCCAGCGCGACGTGCCGCTGATCGGCATCGTCTCTCGCCTGGTGCACCAGAAAGGCATCGATCTCATCGCCGCCGCCCTGCCCCGCATCCTCGGGCTGGACGTGCAGTTCGTGCTGCTCGGGAGCGGCGAGGCCTGGGCCCATGACCACTTCGGCCGCCTGCACCGCGACGGTCCGCCCAACTTCGCGGCGCACCTGGGCTACAGCAACCCGCTGGCGCATCGCATCGAGGCCGGCTGCGACCTCTACCTCATGCCCTCGCGCTTCGAGCCCTGCGGCCTCAATCAGCTCTACAGCCTGCGCTACGGCACGCTGCCCATCGTGCACGCGGTGGGCGGGCTGGACGACACGGTGCAAAACCACGTCGAGGGCACGCACCAGGGCACCGGCTTCAAGCTCCACGATCTGACACCGCAGAGCATCTTCGACACCGTCGGGTGGGCGGTGCACACCTGGTACAACCGGCGCGACGCTTTCCGGGCCATGCAGGTGCGTGCCATGCGCGAGCGGTTCACCTGGGAGGACGCGGCGCTCCGATACGTCGAGATGTACACCGAGGCCGTCGCGCGGCGGCGGGCGTAGAGTCCGCCCTCTTCGCCGGGGTCCGTGGACCCGGGACCGCAGACCGCGCGCGTCGCCCGCGGGCCCACTCAGCGCGCGACCGCCACCGGCCCGAACCTTGCGTTGCCCACGCCGCTCGATGGAGCATGCGGTGGTCGCGACCACCCGGTTGGCCGTTGGAAGGAGCGCGTTTGAGCCTGGGGCGCCTCACGCTGGCCCTGACCTTGTCGATTGGCTGCGCCGAGGTCGCCGGGCCCGACGAGGGGGCTCCGGCCACCGGCGACGCCGTCGTCAGCCCCGGCGCGCGGGGTGATGACGCCGGGCTGCCGCGGAGCATGAGGGACCCCACCCGCGATGCGTCAACCGCGCCGACCGCCGACGCCCGGGCCAGCACGCCCGCGCACGACGCCGCGTCGACGCCCCCACCCGTAGAGGACGACGCGGCCTTGGACGCCGCGCGACCC
>CALBMW010000356.1 GCA_937896275.1 uncultured Myxococcales bacterium | reverse complement strand
GGTGCCGTCCAGCAGCCGGTGCAGGCGAACCATCACCACGCGCCGAATCACCAGCCCCGTGGCGAGGCTCACCACCACCGTGGCAGTGAAAGCCACCGTCTCGAGACGATCGTGTTGGGCCCGGATGACCTCGCGGCTCAGCCCGATCACCACCGTCCCCAGGTGCGCCGGCGCTGCCTCGCCCGGCAGCAGCGGCGACGCGTGCGCCAACTCACGGGTCTCGATCAGGTGTCGCACCTCGTGAACGCCGTCGGCGCGCTGCGAGCGCCCGTCCTGTGTCGCCCAGGCCAGACGACGCCCGTCAGGATCCTCGACGCCGGCGTAGAGGACCTCGGGATCCTGCAGCGCGGCGTCGACCAGCTCGTCCAGAGCTCGCTGGTCCTCGAGCGACAAGGGAGCCCAGGCCGCGAAGGCCAGACCTCGCGCCGCGACGTCGGCGTGGCGGGCGGCCGAGGTCTCCATCACATCGAAGGCCACCTCGACCAGGGCCCGGATGCCGATCGCCGCCACGGCGGCGATGAACAACACCAGCGGCAGCATGATCTTGGGCGCGATGCCCACGCGGATGCGGAGGCTCACGGGACGACCTCGTCCGCCGCGTCGAGCGCGTCCGTCGCCAAGGCCACGCGGGTCAGCGCGGCCGCAGGCCGGTTGATCGCCACGAAGGGCTTGCGCGGCCACTCGACCGGCAGCGCCGTGGGCGGAGCCCCGTCGAGGACGCGCGCGGCCAGCACCGCGGCCTGGCGCCCCTGATCGACGAAGTCGGGCGACACGCTCAGCACCGCGCCCCTGCGCATGAAGCGGGGCTCGAAGGTGATGGTGGGGATGCGCCACCGAAGGGCGTACAGGATGAGCGACGCGTGCCCGGCGATGCGGTCGGGCAGCAGCCACAGGGCGTCCACCCGAGGACGCATCCTGACCACGGCGGCCCTCGACGCGCCGCCGCTCCGCACGTGCGCGATTTCGACCACGAGATCGCGGGCCCGGCCCGCCTCGGCGATCTCGCGCGCCAGCGCGCACGTGGCGGGACCGCCGCACAGCGTCCCCACCCGTCGAATCCGAGGCAGCGTCCTCCGCACCACGTCCACCTGCAGCGCGGGCGACAGGCGTAGCAGCACGCCGGTCAGCCCGCGCTGGCCGTCGTGCGCGACGCCGGCCGCATCGCGGTCGCGCACGAGCAAGAAGACGGCCGGCAACCGGGGCAGGTTGCGGCGCACGAAGCGGGCGGCCGCGTCGCCGACGGCCACAGTCAGGGCCGGGCACACGTCGCCAATCCGAGCGACGACCGCCTCGTGGCCCTCGTCCAGCAGCACCTCGATGACCTGGAGTAAGGTCCCACGCACGTCTGTCAGATGCGCGGTGAAGGCAGCGGCCGCGGTCGCGTGCTGCGATCGGGCCCAGCCGCGAACGACGACGACCCGCACCAACGACGCGCCCGCAGGATCGTCGCAGCGCGCGCGCACGGGCCCTGCCATGTCCATCGGGACCCCCTCGGCACCGGGCGCTCTCGGCGCCAGCAGCGCGGCGCAGGCGGCCATCACGAGCGGGGCGGTGCGGTTCATCGACGCCTCCGCGAGTCACCCCTCCTCCCCCTGCCGGTGGGCCCGCCTTCAGACAAGCGTTTGGGACCTCGGTCGTCGCGCCTGCTGCGCGCCGGGCGCGGCGCCTGCCACGACCGGTGATCAATGGTCACGTGGGCGGCGGGAGCGCGAAGGTAGGTCACGGGGGCTTGGGGCACGCGGGGGGACGGGGGCGCGGCGCCGGAACCGAACATTGGTTTCCTCACCTTCGAGGTCAGCCGTCGTCCACCACTTGGGTGTAGCACTGGGACTCCGGTTCGCCAGCGGCCGCCCGGATCGCTGGCCCCCCGCGCCCCCGCGGTGCTCTCGACGCTTGGTGCGCGGCCGCGCGCGCGGTGCCGGTGAGGCGCTCGACGCCCCTCGGCTCAGCCGCGGGTGACGCTC
>CALBMW010000355.1 GCA_937896275.1 uncultured Myxococcales bacterium | reverse complement strand
GTCGAAGCCGTCGCAGTACTCGTCGGCGCTTGGGCGGGCGTAGATGTTGTGGTCGTCGCAGTCGCCCCCGCACGTCGTGACGCCGTCCTGATCCTCGTCGAAGTCCTCGTCGACGCCGTAGTCGCAGTCGTTGTCGAGCGCGTCGCACAGCTCGGGGGCGCCCTCGAAGACCAGCGGGTGCGTGTCGTCGCAGTCGCCCTCGCAGGTGGTCTGGCCATCGGCGTCCTGGTCGTAGCCCTCGTCGATCTGGCCATCGCAGTTGTTGTCGAAGCCGTCGCAGTACTCGTCGGCGCCTGGGCGGGCGTGGAGGTTGTGGTCGTCGCAGTCGCCCCCGCACGTGGTGACGCCGTCCTGGTCCTCGTCGAAGCCCTCGTCGACGCCGTAGTCGCAGTCGTTGTCGAGGCCGTCGCAGAGCTCGGGGGCGCCCTCGTAGACCGTGGGGTCGTCGTCGTCGCAGTCGCCGGCGCAGGTGGCCTGGCCGTCGCCGTCCTGATCGTAGCCCTCGTCGATCAGGCCGTCGCAGTCCTGGTCGAAGCCGTTGCAGTACTCGTCGTTGCCGGGGCGCGCGAACACGTTGGCGTCATCACAGTCCAGGGTCCGGCCGTCGTCGCCGGGATCGCCGGGCGCGCAGCTGTCGTAGCCGTCCTGATCCGCGTCGACGCACGGCGCGCCCTGAGCGTGAACCGGCGCGATGCCCAGGGCGAGCACCACGACCGCGAGCGTACCGAAGAGAAGGGCGTCGACTCGTCCCGGGCGCATTCGCATGCCTCCTGTTTCTTTGGTCGGCTGCGCCCACCCTGTCAGCATCGCCGCGGGGATACAATCTTATGCTCGCGCCGGAATCTGGCCGACGCGGGACCCCGTCATGGGGCCGCGGACCCCTGCCCGTGTGAAGCCCCACCTTCGTCGTTGTTTCTTCGAGGCTTTCCGGCACCTTCACGGTGCCTTCACAGGGGCGCGCGATGCTCATGTCCACCGCCGGGGGAGAGCCGATGATCGAGTCAGCAACCGCGGACCTTCCGCGCGCCTTCGATGACCGCGAGATGTATGCCCTCTACCAGCGGCCGCACCGCGTCGCGGATCTGGTGCTGGCTCAGTGGCCGCGCTTCGTGGCGACGGTCGCCGCCGGCGGGCACCTGCGGCTGCTGGTGGTCTCGATGGTCGCGGCCAGCGTCGTCTTCGCCGTGCCCTACGGCCTGGTGCTGGGGCTGCACGCGGCCTGGCGCGTCACGGCGCTCTTCCTCGGCTCCCTGCTGCTCTGCGTCCCGGCGCTCCACGTCTTCGGGGCCTACCTCGGGCAACGGCGAAGCCCGGCGCAGACCCTGGCCCAGGCCCTGAGCCTGAGCACGGTCGCGGCGCTGTTCAGCCTGGCCTTCGCCCCCATCCTGTGGTTCCTCGCGGTGACCAACGCGCCTGGGGCCGTCATCGACACCCCGATGCTGTCGCGATGGCTGCTCGCCGTGTGCTTCCTGGCGGGCGTCGGCCACCTGCTGCGCTGCACCTGGGGCGCGCGGGCCCTGGGCGCGGCGGATCTGATGCTGGTGCCGGTGTGGCTGACCCTGCTCGGCTTCGTCACCCTGCGCATGGCGGGCGCCCTCGGGCTCGGCTGATGGGCCGCGCGCGGGCTGGCGGGCCGCGTCACGCGCCGCGGGGTGTGCGCCCTCGATGGTGGCCGCCGCGCGCGGGGTCGATGCGCACGGCGCTGGCCCGAGCGTGCGTCGCCGCCGCCGTCTATGGCGGCACGCTCGGCGCGATGCACTCCGTGCGGCTGGCGGCGCTGGACATGGTGAAGTTCCCGCTGCTCGTGCTGCTCACCGGCGCGGTCTGCGCCGCCGCCTTCGCCGTCGTGGCGCGCGCGCTGGCGCCGAACCTGGGGGCGCGCGCGGTGGGCGCCGTCGTCGCGACGATGTTTGGCGATCTTGCGGTGCTGCTGGCCTCGCTGGCGCCGGTGAACCTGTTCCTGTGCGTCGCCCTCGAGCCCGCGGCCTCGGCGGCTCAGCTCAACGACTACCCCCTGTTTCTCGGCCTGAACATGCTGGCCGTCGCGGTGGCCGGCTCGCTGGCCGTGGCTCGGCAGGGTCGCGCGCTGCTGCACCGCTTCGGCGTGCGGCCGCTGCGGGCCTCCGCGCTGTTGGGGGCGTGGCTGGCCCTCTCGCTCGGCGTCGGTGGGCAGGGCGCTTTCTACCTGCGGCCCTTCTTCGGCATCACCGCGGTGGATCCCGACCCACCGCTCTTCGAGGGCGCCCGGCCGGACTTCCGGGGAGCCAGCAACTTCTTCGAGGTGGTGGGCCACCTGCTGTCGCCCCCCCGCCGCGCCCGGCCGAGTCGCGCCAACCGGAGCTGAACCGGGTGCCAGCCGTGCACCAATCCGCTATGGTCCGCGCGCCGGCGACCGACGCAGGCGGGAGCAAAGGGGGAGACATCATGGCGACGCTGATCCGCGCCCTGGGTGCCGCCGCGCTGAGCCTCGGGCTCGCCGCGTGCGGCGGTGACGACACGGACACGACGCCCGCGCCGAGCGGGGGCCCGCCGGCCGACGAGCAGGTGTGCATCGGCAAGTGCGACAGCCTGGCCGCGGCGCCCGATGACAGCCGCTACACCGTCGACCTGGCCCGGGCGAACGCCATCTGGGGACACGGCGCGGCCGCGCAGTCGCTGGCCGAGCTCTACACCGTCACGATCAGCCTGCCCGGGGGGCAGACGATTCGGGCCGCGACGCACCTGTTCGGCGACCGCGTCATCCCGATCCCCTATCAGGACGACGATGGCGAGGGCGTCGTCGACGCCGCGGGCTCGCCCATCGGCCAGGGCGACCGCGAGCTGGCCCGCTTCTATCCGCCGGGAGCCATCGGCTATGCCATCAAGCATCACCGCCCGGAGAAGCGCACGCTCGACTTCGCGGCGCTGGGCGGCGGCGGCGCCTCGGCCGACGCGCTGAAGGAGGACATGAAGCTGCAGGACACCCACATCGAGTTGGTGGTGGGCGTCCGACGGCCGCTGGGCGGGTCCGGCGAGATGGTCGACGGCGTCGTGACGCTGAACAACCCGCAGACCTACCAGCAGGGGCGCTTCGGCAACGCGGGCTACAGCATGGTGTTCGTGAAGCCGCGACTGCCCGACTACGCGCCCGCCGACACGCACGCGGCCTTCACCGACAACATCCGCACCATGATGGTCGCCTTCAACGCGGTCTCGAAGTTCCCCGGCGACTACAACGGCGGCGATCCGCTGGCCGCTTCGACGCCCGACCGGGTGCGCGAGCATGTTCGGCGCATGGTGCTGGCGGTGGCCGGTGAGGACGCGGAGCGCACCGAGTCCCGGGCCTGGTTCACCAAGCAAGAGAACATGATCTACTGCGCTGAGCTGGCGCACGTGTCGACGAGCGCCGGCCTGCTGGTGCCATTGAGCCACGCGGGGCTGGTGGACGGCGGCCTGGTGAGCGAGGCCACCTTCGGTCGCTTCGTCGCGCTGATCGAGGCTCATGATCGGGGCGAGAGCACGCCCTTCACCGAGCTGAACGACAACCCCCACGCACGGCTCGTCGAGATGACGCTTGCCCCCGAGTCACTGAAGCCACTGCCCGAATACTCCAGTGATTCGAGCGAGTTGCAGAGGATCGCGTTCAGGCCGCTGACCATGGTCGAGATCGTCGAGGGGTTCCTCAAGACGCACATCCCGCGGAACGATCCGCGCCTGGGTGGCGAGGCGCTCGCGCCTCTGCAGGCGGCGGTGCTTCAGGCGATGAAGCCGGGGCTCTTCGAGGCGATGGGCATGGATGATCCGCTCTACGAGAGCATGGTCGACCGCGCCACGGGCGAGATCGAGCGGCTGCAGGAGGATCTCACCGATCCCGAGCTCGATCAGGCGGGCCGCGAGCGCGTCGAGGCCGAATCGACCGACTGGCGGCGGCGGCTGGGCGAGGCCGAGGCTCAGCTCGACGCCGTGCGCACGCGGCGGCAGGGGGTGGAGCAGCTCTTCGCGGCCATCGTGCAGACGGTCGGCAAGCAATACGAAGACTACAACGCCTTCCGACAGGCCTTGGCGCCGCTGCTCGCGACCGCGCGGCAGCTGGCCGGCCCGCGCGACGGCAGCGGCGCGGGGTACTTCGTGCCGCCGAGCGCGCTGCACCTGGTGGCGCAGGCCAACTGCGACGGCGACGCGCGCTGCGGCGGCTTGATCGGGCTGGACTACGTGGGGCATGGCATCCACCTGTCGGCGGTGACGGTGAAGCAGCCGCCGCCGGCGCCCGCGCCAGCAGCAGCGCTGCGGATCGACAGCGTCGTCCCGCAGCCGGCGACCGATCGGAACCGCGACGGGGTCGCCGACGCGCGCGACGAGAGCGTGACGCTGGTCAACGCCGGGACCGCGGACGCTGATCTGGGCGGCTGGTCGCTGGCGGACAACGTGAAGACTCGGTTCACCTTCGCCGAGGGCGCCACGCTGGGCCCCGGGAATCTGCTGGAGGTGTTCGGGGCCGGCGAGGCGCTGGGCCTCAACGACCGCGGGGACACCTTGAGCCTGATGGATCCGGACGGCGCCAAGGTGGACGTGCTGAGCTGGGACCGCACGCGGCCGGGCGAGGAGATCCGCCCCACGGACGCGCGGTAGCGCCGAGGCCTGATCAGACGGCCGGGGCCACGAGCGACGCGGGCGCGCGCGTGCCCCATCGCACCGCGGCCATGGCCAGCGCGCCCGCCGCCACGCCTGCCCAGGCGGCGTGCGCCGGAACGCCCGTCCACGTGACCACCAGCCCGCCCAGCAGCGCACCCATCGCGCCGCCCAGCGTGTGGCAGACGAGGTCGAGGGCGCTCAGGCGACCCATGACCGCGTCGCCGCCCAGGCGCTGCACCGTCGAGGTCGTCCATACCCAGGCGTGGCCGCTGCCCATGCCCCAAAGGAAGGCGGCGAGCAGCAGACCGGCCCAGTGAGACTGCAGCCCGAACAGGGCGATGGCGCCGAGGGTGAGCGGATCGGCGAGCCGGCCGTCCGCGTCGGGGCGCGCCAGCAGCGGACCGACGCCGGTGCCCAGGCCGCGCGCCGCCTGCAGCAGGCCCAGCAGGAGCGCGCCGTCGAGGGGGCCCGGCGTCGTGAGCGCGACGAGGTTGAGCGTGACCCAGCCGCCGCAGCTGGCCAGGAGCACCGGGCCCTTGGCGAGGGCGGCGCGCAGGAGCGCGGGATCGGTTCGGGCGGCGCGCCAGCCGCCGGCCAGGTCGAGGCCACGCGGCGCGCCGGTCGCGCGGGGG
>CALBMW010000354.1 GCA_937896275.1 uncultured Myxococcales bacterium | reverse complement strand
GTGGCGCGCAGCGGGCCCGCCTCGCTCAGGGCGCCGATCAGCGGCCCCTCGGGGCCGGAGACGGGGCCGAAGGCGTACAGGCGCTCGGGCGCGCCGATGGCCTGCAAGAAGAGGACGGGCACCGGGTGAGGCAGCGTGAACGTGAAGGGCGCGCCGATGGCCTGCTCGCCCAGGTCGAGCACGGCGGGCGCGGGGGCGTCAGGGGCTCGGGCGTCGGGCAGGCTCCCGTCGCCCGGGGTGGCGTCGGTCGGGGCGCCGTCCGACGAAGCCGCCCCGTCAGCCGCGCCCGGGTCGCGCGACTCGGCGGCCAGGTCGGGTGCCCCGAGCCCGGAGTCGACCCCGTCGCAGGCGCTGAGGAGCGCCATGAGGAGCAGGCCGCAGCGGGCCATCATCCCTCCGTGTCGCCGAACTGGACGGCGCGGCGCCGACAGGTTACCAAAGGTTGCCTGCCCGCACGGCCGCGGAGGAAGCCAATGAAGCCGTCCTATGTGATCGCCGCCCTCGGCGTCGCCCTCGCCCTCGCCCTCGCGGGTTGGTACTTCTACATGGGTCAGAACCCCCCCTGGGAGCCGCGCGACGGGCGCGGGCTCGAGGCTCTGCCGGCCGCGCCGGGGGGAGGGGCCGCCACGCCGCACGAGGCCGTGGCGCCGACCCCGATGGAGGCGCCCAAGGCCGCGGACGGCGGGGCGATGGCCGCGCCGATGGGCGCCGACGGCGGGGCGATGGCCGCGCCTGGCACCGACGCCGGGACGCCCTGACCCGGGGGGCTCGATTCCGGCGAGCGGAAACTCGGGGACCGGATGTGCCATCATCCCCCCGATGAAACGCTTCGTCACAGCCGTCGCGGGGCTCGGGCTCCTGGCCCTGGTCCTGTGGTTCTTCAGCTACGATCCCAACGCTCATCGTGCGCCGCGTGCGACCGTGGCCGTCGGCGACGGTTCGGGCGGCGTCGCGGCCCCCGAAGACCTGCCGCATCCTGGCCGCGCGGCGTCCTCACCGGCGGCCCAGGGCGTCACGCCCGAGGCGCCCGCCGAGTGGCCCGAGGACGCGCCCCGCACGCTCGCGGGCACGGTGCGCGATCCCCAGGGGCGCCCGATCGCCGGCGCCGTGATTCGCGTCTCGCTGCATCGTGCTCCGGACAAAGTGGCCCGCACCGGCGTCGCGGGCACCTACCGCCTCGACCGGATCCCCGCCTTCCCCGACCGCATCGCGATCACGGCGGGCGGTTACGAGCCCTTCATCACCGACGGGCCACGCCTGCCGCGTCAGGCGCGGGTGCGCTGGGACGCCGAACTCGATCCGCTCGACGGCGTCTTCGGCGTGGTGCTCGGCGGCGGCTGGCCCGTCCCCGAGGCCTTCGTCAGCCTGCGCGTGGCGGGGCAGGAGAGGCGCCTCGAGAGCGGGCGAACCGACGAGGGCGGGCGCTTCTCGCTGGGCTGGCCCGATCGGTCCGGGCCCTTCGTGGTGGCCGCCTACTCCAGCGTGCACGGGCGCGCCGAGGTCCAGGTCACCGCGCCGGGGGAGATCACGGTCGAGCTCCCCGGGGGCGGCTACGTCCAGGGGCAGGTGGTCGACCGGGAGGGGCACGCGATCTCGTCCTTCTCGTTGAGCGCGGGCCCCATGACCTTCATGGCGGGCGGACCCGCGGCGCAGTCCTTCGACAGCGGTGGCGGTCAGTTCCGACTGGGCCCGCTGGCGCCGGGGCGCACCAGCCTCTGGGCGGCGGCCGAGGGCTATCAGCCGGGCGAGGTGCCCAACCTCGACATCAGGCCGGGCGAGACGGTGAGCGGCGTCGTCGTGAAGCTGGCCGCGTCGACCTACCTGAGCGGTCGGGTCACCGACGCCACCACTGGGCGGCCGGTGACCGGCGCGCTGGTGTTGCCCGCCGAGTGGCGCGCGGCGGCGCTGGCGGAGGTGGTGGGCGGCTACACCGATGAGCAGGGGCGCTATCGCCTGACCGCGCTGCCCGGCGCGCGGACGAGCATCAAGGTGTCGGCCGAGGGCTACCGACCCCTCTTGGTGGGGGGCGTCGAGGGCGGCGCCGACGGCGAGGCCGTGCGAGACTTTTCGGTGACGCCGCAAGCCAGCGACGCGCGCCCGGCGACCGAGCTGACCGGCATCGGCGCCGTGCTCAGGCCGGCGCGCGGCGGCGTGCGCCTGGCCCAAGTCCTCCCGGGCGGGCCGGCGGACGAGGTCCTTCGTTCGGGCGACGTGGTGGTGACGGTCGATGGTCGGTCGGTGGGCAGCGACGTGAGCCTGGCGGCCCAAGCCATCCGCGGTGAGATCGGGACCGACGTGGTGCTGGGCGTGCAGCGCGGCGGACGCGGCCCCGTGCAGCGCGTCGTGGTGCGTCGGGACCGGGTGACCATGCCGGATCCGCACGCGCCGCGGAACTGACCCCCTGCGGTGAACCCGCGCGGTCAGGCCGGGCGCACCGCGTCGCCCACCGCGAACTCGCCGCCCTCGATGATGTAGGCGCGCAGGCCGCCTCGGTGGGTCAGGGCCTTCAGGACGCCCTTCGTCGTGAGCTTCTCGAGGTGCTTGCACGGCTCGCACAGCTCGTAGCCCGAGAGGAGCACCTCGCCGAGGCGGAAGCGCCGGCCCACGAGGTGATTGAGCGGCACCCCGCGCACCACGACGTTGCGGCGCGACGCGCCGGGCGCGAGCTCGAGCGCGTGATCTCGGGCCATCGCCACGAGCGCCTCGGCCTCGATGAGCGTGATCGCGGCCTCGGGGCGGGGCGCGCCCTTAGCGTCGACGCGACCGTACTTCCTGTCGCCGACCAGGCCCAAGCCGGCCGCGGCCACGGCGCGCGCGACGGCCTCGGGTTCACCGCCGCGCTCGGCGATGAGGTGGATGGCGTCGACGCGTCCTTCGAAGATCATTGGGGCTCCTGGCGAGGTCCTCTGGGATGGATCTGCCGCGAGAGCGGCCGGCAGCGCAAGAGGGCGGGCGCCGGAGCCCCGCCGCGCGCTTGACGCCGGGGGGGGCGACGATGATGCTTCGCGCCCGTGGAGCCCCGGACCGATGAGCAGGCGACCATGTTCGCCAACCGACTGCGCAAGACCGCGCGGCATCGGCGGAAGTGGGCCCGGCGCGCCGAGGTCAGCTGCTACCGGCTCTACGACCGCGACATCCCCGAGGTGCCGCTGGCGGTCGACTGGTACGACGGGCGCCTGCACGTCGCCGAGTTCGTTCGACCCGACGATCGCGAGCCGGCGGACCACGAGGCCTGGCTCGACGCCGTGGTGGCGGCCGGGGCGGCGGCCCTCGAGGTGGCCGACGACGCGGTCTTCCTCAAGCGGCGGGAGCGTCAACGCGGGACCCGACAATACGAGAAGCAGGCCGGGCGCGGGGAGCGCTTCTGTGTGGACGAGGGCGGGCTGCGCTTCTGGGTAAACCTGGGGGACTACCTGGACACCGGCCTCTTCCTCGACCACCGGCAGACGCGGGCCCGCGTGCGTGCAGAGGCCGCGGGGCGGACCTTCCTGAACCTGTTCGCCTATACCGGCGCCTTCACGGTCTACGCCGCCGCCGGGGGCGCCCGGACGAGCACGACGGTCGACCTCTCGCACACCTACTGCGATTGGGCGGTGGACAACCTGAAGTTGAACGCCCTGACCGGGCCCGGCCAGACCGTCGAGCAGGGGGACGTGCTGACCTGGCTCGAGGACGCGCGGGCGCGCGGCGATCGCTACGATCTGGTGGTGCTCGATCCCCCCACCTTCTCGAACAGCAAGCGCATGCGTGACACCTGGGACGTGCAGCGCGATCACCCGTGGCTGCTTCGCACGACGCTGGCGCTGATGCCGCGCGGCGGGGTGCTCTACTTCGCGACCAACGCCCGGCGCTTCGAGCTCGAGTCGCCCGGCGACGCCGAGGTCTCCGAGATCACCGCCGAGACCGTACCCCCCGACTTCACGAAGCGCCCGCATCGCTGCTGGCGCATGGTGCGTACATGATCGAACCGATCCGGCGCCGCGACGTCTTCTCCGAGGCGCGCCCTCTCTACGCCACCTGTGATGCGGGGCTGGAGCAGGTGCTGGCCGACGAGCTGCGCGCGCTCGGCGTGACCGAGATTCACCCGGGTCATCGGGGCGTCGGCTTCGTCGGCGACCGCGAGATGCTGTGGCGCGCCAACCTGTGCCTGCGGGTGGCGAACCGGGTGCTGCTGCCCGTCGCGCAGTTTCACGCGCCCGATCGCGAGGCCCTCTACGCCGGCGCGCGCGCCGTCGACTGGAGCCAGTGGTTCGACCTGCGCAAGACCTTCGCGATCGACGCCAGCAGCAACCGCAGCCAGATCGACCACACGGCCTTCGCCTCGCTGGTCGTCAAGGACGCGCTCTGTGACCGCTTCCGCGAGGAGGAGGATCGGCGGCCTTCGGTGGACAAGCGGCACCCCGACGTGCCGATCAACGTCCGCCTCGACCGCGACACCTGCGTCATCAGCCTCGACAGCAGCGGCCCCCGCCTGCACCGGCGGGGTTACCGCACCGAGGCGGGGCTGGCGCCGCTCAAGGAGACGCTCGCCGCGGGCATCCTGCGGCTCGCGGGCTGGACGCCCGACGTGCCGCTGCTCGATCCGATGTGTGGGGCTGGCACCTTTCTGCTCGAGGCCGCCATGATGGCGCGCGGCCTGCCGCCCGGGCTGGCGCGGGTGGGCGGCGAGGGCTTCGCCTTCACGCACTGGCGCGCGCACCGGCAGGCGGCCTTCGAGCGCCTGGTCGAGGATCTGGAGGACGCGGCCGAGGACGCCGCGCCGGCGCCGATCGTGGGCAGCGATCTCGACCCCGATGTGCTCGACGTCGCCCTACGAAACGCGCAGCGCTGCGGGGTGGAGTCCGACGTGACGCTGATGCGGCGCACGCTGGGCGAGGCCACCCCCCCCGTCGCGGGCAGGCCCGGCGTCTTGGTGATCAACCCGCCCTACGGCAGGCGCCTCGGGACGCCCGGCAGCCTCGATGGGCTCTACTCCACGCTGGGCTTCGCGCTGAAGCGCAGGTTCGCCGGCTGGACCGCCTGGGTGCTCGTGGGTGAGGGCGCCCCCGTGGGCAGGATCGGGCTGCGGCCGACCGCCAAGGTGCCGCTGCGGAACGGACCCATCGAGTGCACCCTGCTGAAGTACGACCTCTTCGAGGGCAAGGCGCCCGAGACGCCGTCGAGGGAGCGGGGCGCGCGACCGGACCAGCGGGGCGCGCGACCGGACCAGCGGGGCAGGTCCCCGGCGCGCGGCGACGG
>CALBMW010000353.1 GCA_937896275.1 uncultured Myxococcales bacterium | reverse complement strand
CGACCGTTCAAAGCCGCCATCGACGTGCGCGTCCGCGATCTGGCGCGCGTGGATCCCGACCCCGACGCGCTCCTGCGGCTGAAGGCGGGGCGACCACCGCGCGCGGTGGAGCGCCCCGACGATCTCGACGAGCAGCTGGCCTGCGCGACCCCTCAGTTCTTCCTGCGCAACACGCAGCGCGGTGAGCGGAGCGCCGATCCCGAGTGGCTCGAGCGAAGCTATGTGGTCGTGCGAGACACGACCTGGCAGGCCGCCCTCGCCGCGGCGCGGCGCGGGGGCTTTCGGGAGCCCCGCGCGCCCGAGTTGGCCAGCACCCGTCTCGCGATGCTTATGGCGGAGCGTCGCGTCGTCATGCTAGAAGCCCGCTGGCATGAGCTCCATGGGCGGCCCGATCCGATCGAGATAGCCTAGGTGCCCGATGCTACGCCGACGCGCTCCGGGAGCGCGGTTCGGGTTGGATCTCCGCTTGCGGGTCGCGACGGTCGCGCCCCGAGGCCACCGACTCCGTGATGGCGCGCCATGAGGCGCGCCGCGCAGTGATACTGCCGAGCTCGACAAAGCCCCGCCCGATGGAATGGCCCGCGGAACGACCGCGTGGCCCCGGGCGTGCGGGCCGAGCTCGGTGAGGGAAGAAGGAATTCCATGAGCAAGAAGATGCTGGTCAACGCCGCGCAGGCCGGTGAGGTGCGCGTCGGCGTCGTCGAGGACGGGATCCTCGAGGACCTCAACGTCGCCTACGAAGGCACCGAGCTGATCAAGGGCAACATCTACAAGGCGCGCGTGGTGAGCGTCGAGTCGGGCCTGCAGGCGGCGTTCGTCGACTACGGCGCCGATCGAAACGGCTTCATCACCTTCAACGACATCCATCCGCGCTTCTATCGGAAGAACGCCCAGCAGGGCGACGGGCGCCCACGGATCCAGGACTGCGTCACCGTCGGGACCGAGCTGGTCGCGCAGGCCTACAAGGAGGAGATGGGCAACAAGGGCGCGGCGCTGACCACCGAGATCACGCTGCCGGGCCGTTATCTGGTGCTCATGCCCTTCAGCGAGTCGGCCGGCGTCAGCCGCAAGATCACCGACGAGGCGACCCGCAAGAAGCTCAAGGAGCTCATCGAGAAGCTCGACGTGCCCGACGACATCGGGCTCATCGTGCGCACCGCGGGGCAGGGCGCGAGCAAGACCGAGCTGCAGAAGGACTATCAGGAGCTGATCCGCGTTTGGGGCCATGTGCAGGCGAGGCAGGCCGAACGCAAGGACCCCGGGCTGCTCTACCGCGAGCCCGACGTGGCGATCCGCTCGGTGCGCGACTACTTCACCGATGACATCGACGAGGTCGTCGCCGACGATCCGACGATCCACCAGCGCATCGTCGACTTCTTCAAGCGCCACATGGAAGAGCAGGTCGACAAGGTGCGGCTCTACACCGGCAAGATGCCGCTGTTCAGCAACTTCGCGCTCGAGCGCCAGCTCGAGAACCTGACCAGCCATCTGGTGCCGCTGCCGAGTGGCGGAAGCATCGTCATCAATCCCACCGAGGCGCTCACCGCGATCGACGTGAACTCGGGCAAGTCGCGGGGCCAGGCCAGCCAGGAGCTGATGGCTCTCGAGACCAACCTCGAGGCGGCCGAGGCGATCGCGCGTCAGTTGCGACTGCGCGACGCCGGCGGCTTGGTGGTCTGTGACTTCATCGACATGAACGATCAGAAGAACCGCAGGGCGGTCGAGAAGGCGCTCAAGAAGCACCTCAAGCGCGACAAGGCGCGCACCGAGGTCGGCCGCATCTCGCAATTCGGTCTGCTCGAGTTGTCACGCCAGCGCATCAAGGCGCGCCTCTTGTCGAGCACCCACAAGACCTGCCCGATGTGCGACGGATCCGGCTTCGTGATGACGACCGAGGTCGCCGGGATGGCCATGCTGCGCCGCCTGCAGGAGCTCGCGGTCAGCGCGCCCTACGAAGCGCAGATCGTCGGCACGCTGCCGCTGGCGGTGGCGCTCTACCTGCTCAACGAGAAGCGTGGGGCCATCGCCGACCTCGAGGAGCAGTTCCACGTCAGCATCGAGCTGGTGCCGGAGCCCATGGCGGTGAGCACCCGCGATGCCTTCGAGATCGTGAACGGCGCCGCCGGCGCTGCGAAGGAGAAGAAGGACGACCGTCGGGATCGTCGCGGCGGCAAGGGGCGCGAGCGGGGCGACCGGGAGCGCGGGCGCGAGCGCGGCAAGGGTCGCGACCGCGGGGGGCGCGCTGTTGAGCCCGCCATCGCGGCGCCGGTGGAGCTGATCGACGACGAGCCCTTCGAAGGCGCGCGCATCGTCGGCTACATCACGCCGGATCGCCTCGCCACGGCCGACCTGGGCCCGGACGACGAGATGACCGAGACCGAGACCGAGACCGGGGCCGCCGTCGAGGCCGGGGCCGAGGTCGAGGTCGAGGCCGCGATGCCCGAGGCCGTCCAGATCACGGCGCCCTCCGAGTCGGCCGAGGACGAGGACGAGGAGGGTCCACGTCGTCGTCGTCGTCGTCGCCGCCGCCGTCGCGGCCGTGGCCGTGACGAGGCCGGTGAGGCCGGTGAGGCCGGTGAGGCCGGTGAGGCCGGCCCTGCGGACGAGGAAGAAGGCGAGGATGACGAGGCCCTCGAGCCCGAGGCAGGCGAGGTCTCCGCTGAGGCCGAGGCGGCGAGCGGCGACTTGCAGGACGAGGACGAGGACGACGAGGGGGCCGAGGACGGCGAGCTGACCGGCGACGCCTCCCGGCGTCGCGAGGCCGCGCGAGCCCGCAACCGTGCCCGCCGCACGCGTCGCAAGGCGGCCCGTTCAGGTCGCCCCGACGAGACGCCTGCGCAGGCGATCGAGGGTGACCGAGGCGCCGGCGGCCG
>CALBMW010000352.1 GCA_937896275.1 uncultured Myxococcales bacterium | reverse complement strand
GCTGCCCCCCGCTCGACGCCGACGGTGACGGCATCACCGACGACATCGACGGCTGCCCCGATCAGCCTGAGGATCTGGACGGCTTCGAGGACGAGAACGGCTGCCCCGACGAGGACAACGACGCCGACGGCGTGCTCGATGTCGATGACAAATGCCCCAACAAGGCCGAGGACAAGGACGGCTTCGAGGACGAGGACGGCTGCCCCGATCCCGACAACGACAACGATGGCATCCTCGACATCGTCGATCAGTGCCCCGACATCGCCGAGGACTTCAACGGCTTCGAGGACACCGACGGCTGCCCCGACGGCGGCCGCGATCGTGACGGCGATGGCATCCTGGACGTCGACGACCGGTGCCCGGACGACCCCGAGGACAAGGACGGCTTCGAAGACGAGGACGGCTGCCCCGATCTGGACAACGACCGCGACGGCATCCCCGACGTGACCGACCAGTGCCCCAACGATCCCGAGGACATCGACGGCTTCCAGGACGAGGACGGCTGCCCCGATCCCGACAACGACAAGGACGGCATCCTCGACGTCGTCGACCAGTGCCCCAACGAGCCCGAGAACTTCAACGGCATCGAGGACGAGGACGGCTGCCCCGAGGTGCCGAAGAAGGTGATCATCGCCGGCGGCAAGCTGCAGATCCTCGACAAGGTCTACTTCGAGACCGCCAAGGCGGTCATCAAGGTCGAGAGCTACGAGATCCTCATACAGGTGGCCGAGACGCTGAAGCTGAACCCGCAACTCCAGAGCATCGAGGTGCAGGGCCACACGGACAGCCGCGGCAGCGACGCCTACAACCTGGATCTGTCGAACCGACGGGCGGCGGCCGTGCGGACCTTCCTGATCGACAAGGGCGGGGTCGAGCCCGGGCGGCTGGTGAGCAAGGGCTACGGCGAGTCCCAGCCGGTCGATCCGGCCGAGAACATCCAGGCGTGGGCCACGAACCGTCGGGTCGAGTTCATCATCCTGCAAGAGGCCACCGAGAAGCCCTTCGACAGCCCGGTCCAGCCCTGACGGCATCACACCTCGGAGACACGGACAGTGGCGCAGAGCAAGAAGCGAAAGAGCGGCGGCGGAAAGAGTGGCGGCCGAGGCCGGGGCACGGCGCCGGCGACCGTGGGCGGTGCCACCGGGCGTCCGCGCAGGCAAGGGGCCAACCCCATCAAGGGCATGGCCGTCGGCGGGCTCGTGATCCTGCTGCTCGCGGTCTTCTTCTTCATGCAGTTCGGGGGCAAGACGCCCTTCAATCACCTGCTGGGCGTCTTCGAATCCGCCGAGAGCACCGAGGCGCCGGCCAAGGCGCCCGCCCCCCAGGGCAAGGCGCCCGTCCGAAAGCCCCCCGCGGCGCTCGCGGCGAAGAAGGCCCCGGCCCGGCCTGCCGTGGCGCGCAACATCGCCACCGCCCCCGCGATGGAGAGGGTGAGCGTCGATGAGCAGGCCCGGCTCGACGATCTCATCGACAAGACCGCGCCTTGACTCCGGCCCGCTGGGCCGCCGGGGCCGCTGCGGTGGTGCTGGGGGCCGCTGCGCTCGTCTCTCTTCACCTGCTCGACGTGCACCACGACGCCCGCGAGGCCCACGAGGCCCTGCGCCTGGCCCAGGTGGCTCGCTTCGGCCCCACGACGCGCTACGTCGTCGGGCGCTACCTGCGCGCGCACCACGCGCAGACCCTTCGCTGGCAGGCAGAGGCGCCGCCCGGGATCTTCGGCCGCCGCGCACGCGTGACGCTCCACGCGCGCCTCGGCGACGCGGCGCCGGACACGATCTTCCGATTCGACGTCGATCTCGGCGACGGCACGGTCGCCCCGACGGATGCCGAGACCCAGGCGCTGCTCACACGCCTGCGCGCCTGGGCCGACGCCGAGGAGTCGCCCCGGAAATAGGCGCGGACGACCAGCGCGTTGGACCCGCACACGCGGCTTCGACATCCTGAACCGGGAGGCACCGACCATGACACGGATCTTCGCAGCGCTCCTCGCCCTGGGCCTCTCGTTGACGGGCCCCGCCGGCGCGCAGCCGCTGTGGACGGACGGGGCCCCCGACACCGGCATCAAGGCCGACACGCCCGTCACCTTCGGCGCCTTCTCTCGCCTGGCCAAGACCGCCTCGCCGGCGGTCGTGGCCATCACGACCGAGACGGTCGGCCACGCCCAGCAGTGGGGCATGCGCGCCTTCGGCCCCGACGTGCAGATGGGCGCCGGATCGGGCTTCATCATCCGCGCCGACGGCTACGCGTTGACCAACAACCACGTGGTCGAGGACGCGCGCGTCATCCGCTGCCACCTGCTCGACGGGCGCGAATTCAACGCCGAGGTGGTGGGCACCGATCCCGCCACCGACGTCGCGGTCCTGAAGCTCGACACCGGCGGCAAGAAGCTGCCCGTGGTGCCCCTCGGCGACAGCGACGCCCTCGACATCGGCGAGTGGGTGGTGGCGATCGGCAACCCGATGGGCTTGGCGCACACGGTGACCGCCGGCATCGTGAGCGCCAAGGCGCGCCGCGAGGTTCGCCCCGACGGGCGCCTGCGCTACGCCGACTTCATCCAGACCGACGCCAGCATCAACCCCGGCAACAGCGGCGGCCCGCTCTTCAACGTGCGCGGCGAGGTGATCGGCATCAACACCGCGATCAACGCGCGCGCCCAGGGCATCGGCTTCGCGATCCCGGTGAACATGGTCAAGACGCTGCTGCCCTCGTTGGTGCGGGAGGGGCGCGTCACGCGCTCGTGGCTCGGCGTGCAAATCCAGGAAATCACACCGGATCTGGCGCGATCGTTCGGCATCGACGGGCCCCGCGGCGCCCTGGTGGCGGGCCTCGTCGAGAACGGCCCGGCCGCCAACGGCGGCGTCCGCGAGGGCGACATCATCACCACCTTCGACGGCAAGCCGGTCAGCCGCCACGACGACCTCCCCTGGCTGGCGAGCACCGCCGGCATCGGCCGCACCGTACCGGTCGAGGTCATGCGGGATGGGCGCGCCCGAACGCTGCAGGTGAAGCTGGGCGAGCTGCCCGGCTCGAGCGCGACGCCCGCCCGGGCGGAGCACCCGGAGCGCCCGGCGCCGCGCACCAGCCGCTCGACCGCGCTGGGCATCACGATCGAGGAGGCGGACAAGCGCGTGCAGCAGCGCTATGGGGTGCGCGGCGGGGCGCACGTGGTGGCCGTCGATCCGGGCAGCGTGGCCGCGCGCTCGGGGCTCCGCACCGGCGACGTGGTGGTGCGCGCCAACGGCCACGACGTGCTCCGCCCGGCCGATCTGGTCGGCGTGGTGGACAAGGTCTCGGCCGGGCAGATGATCCGCCTGCTCGTCCAGCGCGAGGGGGGCAAGGCCTTCATCGCGTTCACCCGCTGAGAAGGCCCGCCTAGGCCGCCCGCTAAGGTTTACCCCGGACCAGCGGTAAGGTAGTTTCGCCCCGTTCGTGCTTCCGAGGGGGATGCTCCATGTCACGTGTCGCGGGTAGGATTGGCCTTCTGTTGGCCGCCGTCGGTCTGGCGCTGCCGAGCGTCGCCGCGGCGCAGGATGTCCAGCTGTTCAAGCCGGCGTCCAGCACCACAAACTACTTCACCGTCGACGGCGCCCGCGTGCCGCATCACACCGAGTTCGTGCCCACGCTGACCTTCAGCTACGCGCACCAGCCGCTCGTGATTCGGAACCAGAACAACAAGGTCGACGAGACCATCGTCGATGGCCTCGGCACCGGCAACCTGGTGCTCTCGATCGGCTTCGTCGAGCGCCTCGAGTTGGGCGTCGACGTGCCCCTGCACTACGTCACCGGCGACCGCGTCAAGGCGTCCGGCGACGACGGCGTCAAGCTCGGCGACATACGGTTCCTGCCCAAGATTCGGCTCTTCGGCCTCGAGGATGACACCGGCGTGGGCGCGGCCATCGCGATCCCGGTGGCCTTCCCCACCGGCGCCAAGGACAGCTTCGTCGGCGAGGGCCAGATCGTCGCCGACCCCAAGCTGATCATCGAGGCCCGCGTGCCAGGCTTCAGCTTCGCCGCCAACGGCGGGGTTCGCTTCCGACCCGCCGATCGCCAGGTCGGCACGCTCGACGTGCGCCACGAGGTCACCTATGGCGCCGGCATCGGCGTCGACCTGGGCACCGAGGACGTGGTGTTGTTGCTCGAGACCTACGGCGCGGCCGCCATCTCGGACGTCAAGGGCAGCAGCGCCTCGAACCCGCTCGAAGCTCTGGCAGGCATCCGCCTCTGGACCGGCCCCGGCCCGGTCATCACCCTGGGTGGCGGCTTCGGCATCGTGGCCGACTACGGCTCGCCGGTGTGGCGCGGCATCTTCGGCTTCGCCTGGCACGACCGGAACTACGACCGCGATCACGACGGCATCCTCGATCGCGACGACCAGTGCCCCGACGATCCCGAGGACAAGGACACCTTCGAGGACGCCAACGGCTGCCCCGATCCCGACAACGATCAGGACACCATCCTCGACACCGTCGACAACTGTCCGCTCGACGCCGAGGACATCGACGGCTTCCAGGACACCGACGGCTGCCCGGATCCCGACAACGACGGCGACAAGATCCTGGATCTCGAGGACGCCTGCCCGATGGATCCCGAGGTCATGAACGGCTACAAGGACGCCGACGGCTGCCCCGACGAGGTGCCCGACACCGACGGCGACGGGCTCAAGGATCCCGACGACCAGTGCCCCACCGATCCCGAGGACAAGGACGGCTTCGAGGACGAGGACGGCTGCCCCGATCTCGACAACGACAAGGACACCATCCTCGACGTGGTGGACGGCTGCCCGCTGCAGCCCGAGACGATGAACGGCTACGAGGACACCGACGGCTGCCCCGACGAGAAGCCGGCCGGCCCGGTGCTGGTGAGGATCACCGAGGAGAAGATCGAGATCCTCGAGAAGGTGTTCTTCCAGACCAACCGCGCCACCATCAAGCCGGTCAGCTTCGCGGTGCTCAACCAGGTGGGCGACGTGCTGAAGCGTCACCCGTACATCAAGAAGGTGCGAGTCGAGGGCCACACCGACTCGCAGGGCAAGGATCGATACAACCTGAAGTTGTCCCAGTCCCGCGCCGAGTCGGTGCGCAAGTACCTCATCGCGCAAGGCGTCGAGCCCGAGCGGCTCGAGGCGGTGGGTTACGGCGAGACGCGGCCCATCGAGGACAACCGCACCGCCGACGGCCGCGCCAACAACCGCCGCGTCGAGTTCACCATCACCGAGAAGTGAGCCGCGTGACGGCCGGCGATTGAACCGGCCGCGCGCGATTCCTTATCGTGCGCCCGTGACGCGCCTCGCCTACCTCGCAGCCCTCGCCGCGGTCTTGCTGTCCGCGTGCGAGGACGGCGGCACCGACAGCCGACAGACCGCCGGCGAGGACCTGGGCCCGCGGCCCCGCGACGCCGCGCCCGCGGACGCGCGGCCCCCGGCTCCCGACCTCTCGCCCGTCGACGCGGGCCCGCCCGACGCCGCCGCCCCCGCCCCCTGCCCCAGCGACGAGGCCTGCGGGGAGCGCGCCTGGTGCGACGGCGACGGTCTGTGCCAGCCCGCGGCCGAGGCAGCGTTCGTGGTGCCGCCGACCGACGGCGTCACGCGTGCCGCGGCGGCCCCCTTCGATCTGACCCCCGACTACCTGGAGCGCTGGACCGACCGCGCCGGCGAGGCCTGCCCCGCCAATCGCCGCGGGCGCTTCGATGGCCGCCTGACCGTGGCCGAGCCCGACGATCCCTGCGCCGACGGCTTCGAGGACGCGAACGGCGACGGTCGCTTCGACGCCGTCTGGCTGGGCGGGGACGGCCCGGATCGACCCGCCAAGGGCATCGACAGCGACAACCCCCCGGCGGGGCGGGTGGCGCTGCTCGCTCGCGACGGGCTGCTGTGGATGCTCGTGACGCTGGACGTGCACGCCGTCGACGCGGCGCGCGTGCGCGACCTGCAGCGCCGCCTCCAACTGCGGCTCGGCGTCTCGGCGGATCGCATCGCCGTCCACGCCACCGGCACCCGCAGCGGCCCCGACGCGGTGGGGCTCTGGGGTCCCTCGCTCGAGGTCGCCGGCCTCGACGCGCTGCTGCAGCGGGGGCGCCTCGGCCTGCTCGGCGAGGTGCCGGTGACCGGCGTGGACGAGGCGTGGTGGTCGGACGTGGTGTTCCGCGCGGCGTCGGCGGCGCGGCAGGCCGGCGCCTCGCTGGTGCCGGTCGAGGCGCGCGTGGCGCGCGTCGCGCTCGTCTTCGGCGATCCCCCGGGGGATGGGCCGATCACGGTGCCCGACGCCGATGGCGACGGCGTGCGCAACGACCGCGAGGATCTGGCGGCCTGGCGGCAGAGGCGTCCGCGCCTGGTACGCGACGACGCCCTCCCCGGCCAACACACGGCCACGCTCACCGCCGTCGCCCTCGATGACACCGTCCGCAATACGCCCGTCCTCCTGCTGATCGGCGTCGACGCCGCCCCAGCCGCGAGCGCGCAGGGCGAACCCATGCTCAGCGGGGACGCCGCCGGCGTCGCCCGGCGCGCGCTCGAGGCCGCGGCGCCCGGGGCCGTGGC
>CALBMW010000351.1 GCA_937896275.1 uncultured Myxococcales bacterium | reverse complement strand
GCTCGACCTTGGGCTCGACCTTGGGCTCGACCTTGGGCTCGACCTTGGGCTCGACCTTGGGCTCGACGGGGTGCGCGATCATCGTGGCGCTGACGCCTCCGTCGGCCGCGGCGACCGCCGCCAGCGCCACCGCCGCGTCCGCGGGGGCACCCGCATCGGGCATCGGCGCCGCATCGGGCAGCACGACGGTCGGCGTCACCACGGCCACCCGCACCGGCTCGGCGTCGGGAGCGACCAGCGTGGCGGCGTCCGACCCCACGACCACGGTCGGTCCCATGGTCTCGGCCTGCCGCGACTTGCCCAGGTAGTGCATCACGCCGAAGACGACGCCCCCCACCACGACCAGGATGGTCAGCATGTAGCCCAGGTTGGACCGCAGGAACCATGGACCCTCGGCGGTACCGTGCGGTGAGGCCGAGAGCCCGCGCGCGGCCTCGGCGCCCGCCGCCACCGCGCCGAAGTCCACCTCGGGCGGCGGCGTCAGCTCGGGCGGCGCCGTCAACCGCGGCGACCCCACCACCCCGCCGACCGGGCGGTCCATCGACTCGGTCGATTCGAGCAGCGCATCGAGCTCGTCGCCGTCGAGCTCCTCGACGAAGGACTCTTCGGCCTCGGTCACCGCCGGGGCGACCACGCGGCGCTCGCCGGTCTGTTCGGCGGAGTCGTCGTCGTCGTCGTCCTGCAGCCCGCTCGGCGCCATCACCTTGCGGGTGACGTCCTCGGGCAGCAGCACCGCACCGGAGCGCAGGTCGACCGACGCCAGCTCGCGGCCGTCGATGTACGTGCCGAGGGCCTCCGAGAAGGCCTCGATGGTCGCAAAACGGTCGGCTGGCGAGGCGGCCGTGGCCCCCGCCACCACGGCGTCGATCCCGTCAACCTCGGCCTCGATCGGCTGGCCGAGCACCTCGCTCACCGGCGGCGCGTCGGCCGCGAACGGTCGCCCGGTCAACAGCTCGTAGAGGATCGCCCCGAGGCTATAGATATCGGCCCGCGCGTCGACGGCTCCGCCCGCGGCCAGCTCCGGCGCCAGATAGTGGCCCCAGCCGCCGTCCTGTTGGGCTTGAACGTAGGCCGCCGTGGGCAAGGCCTCGTGCGCGGTGAAGTCGGTCAGCTTCAGCACATCCGGAAGGATGAGCACGTTCTCCGGCTTCAGATCGCCGTGCACCGTGTGGCGATGGGCGTGCCCCAGCGCCATGGACAGCTGATTGAAGATCGGCTCGACCTCGAGGACCGTGAAGCGCTGGTCCTTCTCTTGCCGCAGGCCGATGACCTTGCGCAGCGTCAACCCCTCGAGGAGCTGCATCGTGAAGAAGCACAGCTCGCCGTCGGCGTCGTCCTCGTAGATGCGCACGATGTTCTGCTGCGAGAGCTTGCGCACCTTGCGGATGGTCTTGCCGAAGGCCGCGCGTGTCGCATCGTCGGGCAGCAGATCGGGGTGGATCACCTTCAGCGCGACGTCGACCTCGATCTCCTGGTCGTGCACGCGATAGACGACGCCCAGCGGACCTTTGCCGATGAGATCGCGCACCTCGTAGCGCGACTTGATGACGTCGCCGATGCTGTACGGGAGCCGCTCGGTGGCCTTGGCCGCCCGCAGGCGTCGCTTCTCGAGCGCGCGGAACGAGGTCGTGGTCGCCGTAAAGGTCTTGCGGGCCCCGGCGAAACGCTGGCCGCAGTTGGGGCACTGGGGTGACCCGTCGGCGACGTCGCTGCCACAGCGAAAACAGATCACCCGATTCCTCCGGCGTCCCGGCTCAGGGAGCGGCCCTTTTAGCAGAGCCCCCCTGCGCCATCAAGCGCTACGCCCGGGTCCCGGGCGAGCAGCGAGCTCCGACCCTGTCGCGCCCGACGCGCCCTCGCAAAGCACCCGCCGCGCCCGGCGCGTCATTGGCCGGTGTGGCCAAAGCCCCCGGCACCGCGGGGCGTCGGGGGCAGCGTCTCCACCTCGCGCACGCGCACCCGCGGCACAGGTACGACCACGAGCTGCGCGATGCGTTCTCCGCGGCGCACGATCACCGGCGCCGCGCCAAGGTTCACCACCAGGACCTGCACCTCGCCGCGATAGTCGCAGTCGACCGTCCCGGGCGCGTTGAGCACCGTCAGGCCCTCACGCCAAGCCCGCCCCGAGCGGGGACGCACCTGGCCCTCGTGGTCGAGCGGAAGGGCCAGCGCGAAGCCCGTCGGGATCAACGCGCGGGCGCCGGGCGCGATCTCGACGTCCTCGCGCACCGCGGCGCTGAGATCGAGGCCGGCGGCGCCGGCGGTGGCCCGGGCAGGCAGGGGCAAGGGATCGGGCGCGGCCGCGCCGGCCAGCCGCCGGCACTCCAGGATGACACCATCGAGGGCTGGGGCCACGCCCGGATCGTCGCTCACCGATCCGGTCAGGTGCCGGCCTGCTCGTTGAGCGCCTCACGACGCGAAAGGCGAATCTTGCCCTGGCGATCGACGCCGATGCACTTGACGTACACCTCGTCGCCCTCGGAGAGGACGTCCTCGACCTTGTTCACGCGCTCGTTGGCGAGCTCCGAGATGTGAACCAGGCCGTCGGTGCCGGGCAGGATCTCCACGAAGGCCCCGAACTCCATGATCTTGCGGACGGTGCCGAAGTAGATGCGCCCGACCTCGGGCTCCTCGGTGAGGCCCTCGATGATCTTCTTCGCGGCGTCGGCCGCCTCGCTGTCGGGGCTCGCGATCGTCACCTTGCCGGTGTCATCCACGTCGATCGAGCAGCCGGTCTGCTCGGTGATGCCGCGGATCGTCTTGCCGCCGGGGCCGATGATGTCGCGGATCTTGTCGGGCTTGACCCACGTCGTGATGATGCGCGGCGCATACTTGGACAGGTCATCGCGGGCCTGCGAGAGCGACTTCGCCATCTCGCCGAGGATGTGCAGGCGGCCCAAGCGCGCCTGCTCGAGGGCGTCGCGTAGGATCTGCCGGCTCAGGCCCTTGACCTTGATGTCCATCTGGATGGCGGTGATGCCCTCCTCGGTGCCCACGACCTTGAAGTCCATGTCACCGAGGTGGTCCTCGTCGCCGAGGATGTCCGACAGGATGGCGACCTTGTCGTCCTCCTGGATCAGCCCCATCGCGATGCCCGCGACCGCCTTCTTGACCGGCACGCCGGCGTCCATCAGGGCGAGCGACGACGCGCACACCGTGGCCATCGACGAGGAGCCGTTGGACTCGAGCACCTCGCCGACGATGCGCAGCGTGTAGCTGAAGTCGTCATGGGCCGGCAGGATCACCTGGACGCCGCGCTGGGCCAGGTTGCCGTGTCCGATCTCGCGGCGGCTCGAGCCACGCAGGAACTTGACCTCACCCGTGCAGAAGGGCGGGAAGTTGTAGTGCAGCATGAACGGCACGAAGACGTCGCCGTGCAGGTTGTCGATGCGCTGCTCGTCGCGCCGGGTGCCGAGCGTCACGGTGCCGAGGCACTGCGTCTCGCCACGGGTGAAGACCGCCGAGCCGTGGGTCCGCGGCAGCACGCCCACCTGGCAGACGATCTTGCGGATGTCGGCGGGGGCGCGGCCGTCGATGCGCACGCCCTCCTCGATCACCTGGGTGCGCACGATGTCCTTCTGGATGCGGTGCAGGTAGCCGCTGATCTCGGCCGACCGCTCCGCCATGCTGGGATCCTCGCTGACGAGCATCCCGATGGTCGCCTGCGTGGCCTTCTTGATCGCCTTGCTGCGGAGCTTCTTGTCGGCCACCGCCAGCGCGTCGGCCAGATCGTCGAGGGACAGATCGATGACGCGGTGGAACAGATCGAGATCCGTCTTGGGCTCGTCGACGGCCTGCTTGGCCTTGCCGAGCTTCGCGACCATCTCGTTCTGAAGGGCGATGATCGGCTTGATGGCTTCGTGGGCAGCGATGATCGCGTCGATCACCTGCTCCTCGGAGGCCTCCTTGGCCTCGCCTTCCACCATCGTCACCGCGTCGGCGGTGGCCGCGACGATGAGCGACAGCTCCGCGGCGGCGACCTGGGCGAAGGTGGGGTTGACCACGATCTCGCCGTGGACGAGCGCCACCTTGCAGCTCGCCACAGGGCCCGCGAAGGGGATGTCGCTGATCGCCGTCGCCGCCGAAGCGCCGACCATGGCGCAGATGGCCGGGTCGTTGACCTTGTCGAAGGACACGACCGTCGCGATGAGCTGAATCTCCTTGCGCCAGTTCTTGGGGAAGAGGGGCCGCATCGGGCGGTCCATCAAGCGCGAGCTCAGGATCTCCCAGGTGGCCAGACGGCCCTCACGCTTGAAGTAGCCGCCGGGGATCTTGCCCGCGGCGTACTGCTTCTCGACGTAGTCGCAGGTCAAGGGCAGGAAATCGACCCCCGTGCGGGCCGAGCCGCTGCCGGTGCAGGTCACCAGCACCGCGGTCTCGCCCATCGTGACCATCACCGCGCCGCCGGCCTGCTTGGCGAGCCACCCCGTCTCGAGGGTGATCTCGGTGGTCCCGAACTGGGCGGTGAACTTGTGTGCACTCATCGACACATCCTTCAGCGGGCGTGCTGGACGCGCCGCTCTGATTGGGGCTCTCCCCTCGACCTTCGCTGCGCGCCTCGGTCCCTGACCACGCCGCTCGCTGAGGCCCCGAGCGGCGTGGTCAGATACTGAGGCGTCCCCGATTCGCGCCCGCCGGGGTTCCTTCCCGGTCGGTCCACGCTCGGAGTTGGGGTCGAGCATCGAGCCGTTCGCGCGGCCTCGCCGCGCATGGGTGTTGTCTCGAACGGGCGGCCCGGCGCCTCGCCGTGTCGTCCGTGCTGGCGCTCCGTGGCGCCCAAATCGCGGCGCAACCGACGCTCGGCTGCTCCGCCGGCAGCGGGCGGCTCTCGACACCTGCTGCGCAATTCCCGAAACGCAAAAAGGGAGCCCGGAGGCTCCCTTTCGGCACTCAGCGACGCAGACCCAGCTTTTGGATCAGCTCGCGGTAGCGACTGACGTCCCTGGACTCGAGGTAGCGCAGCAGCCGGCGACGCTGACCCACGAGCTTCTTCAGGCCGCGTCGCGACGAATGGTCGTGCTTGTGCACCTTCAGGTGCTCGGTCAGATCGCGCACGCGCCGGGTGATCAGGGCGACCTGCACCTCGGGCGAGCCCGTGTCGGCCTCGCCACGCTTGTGGTCTACGATGATCTCGGACTTCAGGTCAGAATCGAGCGGCATGTTTCCTCCCGCCCCTTCGGGCGTCCATCCCCAGCCAGGCCGTCGTCCAGCCGGGGCAGCAATATCGAATCGCCGCGCCTTGTAGCGAAAACTGACCGGGTCGTCAAGCATTCCGGCGCGGAAAACCCCGCTCGATGACCGCCGGGGCCGGGCCCGCGGCGCAGACGACGGCGACGATCCGACCCGCTTCGTCCAGCACGCGACAGCGCCCCGGCGGGGCCTCGGGGAAAGCGCACCGGCGGCCCATGGCGAGCTCGGCCACGATCGCCTCGTCGACGCGGATCGTGGGCAGGTGCGCCACCGCGTCCGCCGGTCGTCGCAGCGCGGCCAGCGCCACGTCCGGCGCCGCGATGACGGTGGCCAGCGGCAGCGCGTCGGTGATGTGCAGCGCGCCCACGGACGTTCGCCGCAGCGCGACGAGGTGACCGCTCAGGCCCAGCGTCGCGGCGATGTCGCGGCCCAGGGAGCGCACGTACGTGCCCTTGCTGCACGCGACGTCGAAGGTCCAATCGGGGGGCGAAGCCTCCACCAGCGCCAGCCGATGCACGATGACGTCGCGGGGCGGGACCACGACGGTCTCGCCCCGGCGGGCCTTGGCGTAGAGCCGCTCGCCCTGCACCTTGATCGCCGAAAACATCGGAGGCGTCTGTACTTGCGGCCCAAGGAAGCCTGCGATCGCGGCCTCGAAGGCGTCCGGGTCGACCGCCGCGACGGCCGCCGGCTCGTCCTCGGCGATCACCTGACCCTCGGCGTCGAGCGTGTCGGTGCCCACGCCGAGTCGAAGCGTCGCGCGGTAGGTCTTGTCGCCCTCGGTGAGGAACGCCACGAGGCGCGTCGCCGGGCCAATCAGGAGCGGCAGGAGGCCGGTCGCCATGGGATCCAGCGTGCCGGTGTGACCCACCCGACGCACATGCAGGGCTCGGCGCACCTCGGCGACGACATCGAAGCTCGTGGGCCCCTGCGGTTTGTCGACGAGCAGCAGCCCCGAGAGGCCGGCCTCGTCTCCCGTGTCCCGACGGCGTCGGGGGCTCAAGTCGCCGGCCCGTCGCCCTCGTCGTCACCTGGGTCGTCCGCGACCGGGTCGCCCTCTGCCGCGTCGACCGCGACCGGGTCGTCGCCGGGCGCGCCGCCGCCGCCACTCCCGTGACCCAGGCCAAGCTCGCGCAGACGCCCCTCGATGAGGGCGCCATACTCCAGCGAGGCGTCGTAGCGGAACTCGAGTTGGGGTGTCACGCGCAGGCTGATGCGATTGCCGACCTCGCGGCGCAAGAAGCCGCGGGCGCGGGACAGCCCCTCGAGCGCGGCCTCGCGGTCGAGCTCGGGGGGCCCACTCACATAGACGCGGGCTTCGCGCAGATCCCCCGTGACGTCGACGTCGGTGACCGTCACGCCACGAACCCGGGGATCCTTCACCTCGCGCTCCAGCAGCTCGGCGATGACCTGCCGGAGCAATGAGGCGACCCGCGCGGTGCGCTGGAAAGGCGTGCGGGCCACCTCAGCCTCCCGCGTCCATCGACGTTGTCAGTCGATCTTGCGCTTGATCTGCTTGACCTCGAAGCACTCGACCACGTCGCCTTCCTGCACGTCCTTGTAGCCGTCGACCGAGAGGCCGCACTCGTAGCCGGTCCCGACCTCGCGAACGTCGTCCTTGAAGCGCTTCAGCGTGCTGATGCGCCCGGTGCCCACCATCTCGCCGCTGCGATAGACCCGCGCCTGCATGCCGCGCTGAATCTTGCCTTCGAGGACGAAAGAGCCCGCGACGGAGCCCACCTTCTGGATATGGAACACGGCGCGGACCTCGGCCTTGCCCAGGGACTCCTCCACCGTCTCCGGCGTCAGCAGCCCGCTCAGCAGGTCCTTGACGGTGTCGAGCACGTCGTAGATGACCGAGAAGCGGAGGATCGAGATCCCAGCCTGGTCGGCCGCCTTCTTCGCCTTGGCGTCGGGCCCCACGTTGAAGCCGATGATCGTCGCGTCGGAGGCCGAAGCCAGCGCCACGTCCGACTCGGAGATCACGCCGACACCGCCGTGGACGATCTTCGCCTCGACCTCGTCGTTGCCGATCTGCTCGATCGAGTTCTTGATCGCCTCGTAGGAGCCCGCCACGTCCGTCTTCAGGATGAGGGTCTGCGACTCCTTCTCGGGCCGACCAATCGCGGCGAACAGATCGGCCGCGTGCTGCCCCGAGGTCGCGGAGCGCATGGCGCGCGCCTTGTCGGTGCGGCTCGAGACCACCCGCTTGGCATCCCGCTCGTTCTTGACGACATGGAATCCGTCACCCGCCGACGGCACACCGTCGAGGCCCAGCACCTCGACCGGCGTCGAGGGGCCCGCCTCGTCGAGCCGCTGCCCGGTGTGATCGGCCATCGCCCGCACGCGACCGTAGTGATCGCCCGCGACGATGAAGTCGCCCGGACGCAGCGTGCCCTCTTGCACGAGCACGGTGCTGACCGGACCCCGCCCCTTCTCGACGCGGGCCTCGACCACGCGCCCGTAGGCCTCCTTGTTGGGGTTGGCCCTGAGCTCGAGCACCTCGGCCTGCAGCGCGAGGCCCTCGAGCAGGTCGTCGATGCCGGCGCCGGTGAGCGCGCTCACCTGCACCACCATCGTCTCGCCACCCCACTCCTCGGGCACGATCTCGAACTTGGTCAGCTCCTGCTTGATCCGCTCCGGATCGACGCCGGGCTTGTCCACCTTGTTGATCGCCACCACCAGCGGCACGCCGGCCGCCTTCGCGTGGTTGATCGACTCGATGGTCTGCGGCATCACGCCGTCGTCGGCCGCGACGATGAGCACCACCAAGTCGGTCACCGAGGCGCCGCGGGCGCGCATGGCCGTGAAGGCCGCGTGTCCCGGGGTGTCGAGGAAGACGACCGACTTGTCGTCGCCGACCTTCACCTTGTAGGCGCCCATGTGCTGCGTGATCCCGCCCGCCTCGCCCTCGGCCACCTTGGCGTTGCGAATGCGGTCGAGCAGCGTGGTCTTGCCATGATCGACGTGGCCCATGACGGTGACGACCGGCGCGCGCCAGACGGCGTCCGGATCGGCCGCGACCTTGACGGCCTCGGCCGGACCGCTGAGCACGTTGGCCTCGTCGAAGGCGACGTTCTTGACCTCGTAGTCGTACTCGGTGGCCAGCAGCGACGCCGTGTCGATGTCGATCTGCTGATTCATGGTCGCCATGACGCCCATGCTCATCAGCTTGCGGACGAGATCGTTCGTCTTGACGCCCATCTCCTGGCCGAGCTGGCCGACGCTGATGGTGCCGTCGACGCGCACGACGCGCTTGTGCGCCGCCGGGGTCGTCAGCTGGGTCTTGATGCCCCTGCGGGACGTGACCTTCCGCTTGCGACCGCGGCCAGTGCGCGAGGCGCCCTTGTAGATGTCCTCGCGACTGAAGACCTGGCGCTTGCCGCGCGCCCCGGGCTTGCGCTGACGATCCGCGTCGCTCGGTCCGCGGGCCCCGACGGCACCCTTGCGGCGGCGGCCGGCATCGCGTTCCGGCAACGGGATCGCGCCGGGCGCCGGTGGGCAAGGGGAGGGGGGAGGGGCGCGGCCGCTCTGTG
>CALBMW010000350.1 GCA_937896275.1 uncultured Myxococcales bacterium | reverse complement strand
ACCGAGTTTACATATCACACCTTGTGCGACATTCCTCGACCGTGAGCCGCGATCACCGAGAGCCACGCGCCTCTCAAAAGAGCGCGGCGCCCATGAAGAGTCCGAGGAACATCGCGGCGGGCGCCAGCGGCATGAGGCTGGGTCCAACGAGGACGCCGAGGGCGAGCGCCGCCCAGGTGCCGAAGTCGGGGCTGATGATCTCCACTGCGCAAGTCTCCGCGTCGGTGTGGGCGCATCCTACGGCCGAGACGCCTCCCGGTCATCTCCATCGACGGATCGATCGTGTCGCTGGGTCACCCCTGCCGGCTGGACCCTGCGTGTCACCGGACCCGCGCTTGTCACGCACTGACCATGGGCGCGGGGCCAGATACTCTGGACCGGGCGGAGCCGGCGCGTCAGGCCCGGACGCCGATGTCCAGGTCATCGGGCGTGCCGCCCGCGGCGAGGTGGTCGTAGAAGGTGCGCAGGGTCAGCGCGCCCGTCTGCTCGCCCACGCCGTCCGACTCCGAGAGGGCGCCGAAGAACTTCATCATGTTCGAGAAGTTGGGCGAGAAGGGGGCGCTCATCACGCCCAGCGCGCCCAGCACCCAGGGCGGCAGGCTGTGCACCGTTCCCTTCGAGCCGGCCGCCTCGAGCGCAATCTGGGCGATCTGCCGCATGGTGAGGATCTCGGGCCCGCCCACGGCAAACTCACAGAGGGCGGCCGCCGGATCGACCAACTTGTCGGCCACGTAGGCAGCCAGATCGCCACCCGCGACCGGGTTGATGCGGTTCTCGCCGTCGCCGACGATCCAGACGCCGCCCTTGCGCGCCATCTCGAAGAACTCGGCCATGTCATTGAAGAAGCCCGTGGGACGGATGACGGTCCACGGCAGCGGCGAGGCCTTCAGCGCGTCCACGACCCGCTCGCGCGCGTCCACCTGGGGCACCTCGCGGTGCGCCTCGCCGTGCAGCACCGACACGAAGCCGAAGCGACCCACGCCGGCCTCGACCGCGCGCTCGAGCACGTTCATGTTCGCGCCGTAGTCGACGTGCTCGTAGGTGATCGTGCCACTGAAGGCGCGAATGCCGAGCGACGAGAAGACCGCGTCGCAGCCCTCGCACAGCCCGGCCAGCGTCGTGGGATCCGTGGCCTCGCCCTCGAAGACCTCGCTCACCCACTCGCGAACGAGCGCCAACTTCTCGGGCTTGCGCGCCAGCGCACGCACCTCGTGACCGCGGCGGCCCAACTCGCGCACCACGAAGTGACCCAGATAGCCCGTCGCCCCCGCCACGAGGATCTTCATGATTCGCCTCCGTCCCGATTGCCGTCGAGCGACGATAAGGCGTTGTGGCCGCGGTGCCAAGAGGCCCCGACTTCGAACTGGACCAGTACCCTTGGGGGCGCTGGGCCGCCTGCGCGACCCGAGCGCCGCTCCCCGCCGCTACTCGCAGGCCCCGTGGACGCAGCGCTGCATGGGCGGGCAGGGCGGCGCGCAGGGCGCGGGCACGCAGGCGCCGTCCTGGCAGGCTTCGGTCGGAGGGCAGTCCGCGTCCTCTGCGCAGCCCGGCACGCAGCGCCGCTCGCCGTCCACGTCGAGCACGTCGGCGCAGCGACCGCCCGGCGGGCAGGTGCGGTCCTGGCCCTGGCAGGCGGTGCATCGCATCAGGGCCTCGGGACACTTGGAGGCGTCCAGGGTGCACTCGGTCGCGGCGCGCGCCCGCTCGCAGCCAGCGTCGCCCTCGGCGCAATCGCGCCAGCCACACGGGCCGCCATCGCACAACGTGTCGCATGCCTCGGTCGCCGGATCGCAGATGCGGATCAGCTCCATCATCCCGTGGTCTTCGTGGTTCAGCTTGTGGCAGTGGAAGACGAAGTCACCGGTGTGGGTCTTGTACTCCGACAACAAGTCCACGGCCCGATCGAGGTTGACCAGGTAGGTGTCGCGCCAATGCGCGAAGGGCGGCTCGAACAGCCGCGACTTGGTGTTGCGGTCGTCGGCGCCTGCGGGCGGCAGGGGGCACGCCAGGAACGGGTTGATGTGGATGTGGAAGGGGTGACCGTCGAAGCCGGCCACCAGACGCCAGTGCTCGACCGCCCCCAGGGGGAGCACGCGGTCATAGGGATACCGCGTCCGATCGGTGAGCTCGAAGTTGCGGCAGTTCACGTTGTGGTCGGGGCACGCACAGCCGTCGAAGCCTTCGCCCTGTTCCTGCGTGACCAGCATCCAGAAGGCGGCGACCTGCTCGATGGCGTCGACGTCCTCGATGGCCTTCACCTCGGCGCATCGCTCCAGGGCGTCGAGGGTGCCGTCCTGAAGCATCAGGCTGGGGGCGTGCTCGGCGACGTCCGCCAAGTCGGGCATCTGCGTCTCGGTCGGCTCGCCGGCGGCGGCCGTCACGTTGACGATCGCCACCAGGTCGCCGTTGGTGAGCAGGCGCAAGATGTCGCTGAGCGTGGGGGCGGTCGGGAAGCTCACCGGCATCGTGGAGGTGCTCGTCTCGTCATCCTGCAGGAAGCGGGCGGCGACGAGGCACAGCGTGTCGCCGTCGGCGAGCTGGCCGCCGTCGAGCAGCATGTCGATCCGGTAGCCGGGCGAGACGAAGAAGTAGGGCGGCGCGAAGGGCCAATCCTCACCGGAGGCGGGGCGCGGCATGGTGATGCCGTCCCGGGCGATCTGCACCAGGGGGACCGGACCCGCGTCGAAGTCGATCTGCTGACAGTCGGCGTCGTTGCCCCGATACAGCGCGAAGGCTGACT
>CALBMW010000349.1 GCA_937896275.1 uncultured Myxococcales bacterium | reverse complement strand
AGGGCTTCGTGTACCAGTTCGCTGCTCGGCATTTCGGCGTAGATGCGCAGCAGCTTGAAGAAGCCTTGCCGCGTCATGGCCCCGCCGAGGCGCGTGACGAAGAGCGGCTCTTTGCCACGGCGGGCGCGGTCGCCCCCGGTGAGCACGGCCCGCGCCTCGAGCAGGTAGCGCTCGATCCAAGCCCGCGCCTCGTCGCCGAGCGGCACGAGGCGCTCCTTGTCCCCCTTGCCAATCACCCGCACGAAGCCCGCCTCCATGTGCACGACCCCGACCGCGAGGTTCACCAGCTCGCTCACCCGCAGGCCGGTCGCGTAGAGCACCTCGAGCATGGTCCGGTCGCGCAGCCCACGCTCGGTGCTCGGATCGGGCTGCCGCAGCAAGGCCTCGACCTCGTCCAGCGTCAGCGCGTCCGGGAGCGGCCGACCGATGCGCGGCAGCTCCACTCGCGCCGTCGGGTCGACCTCGACGAGCCCCTCCTCGAGCAGGAAGCCGAAGAACCCGCGCAGCGCCACCAGCCCCCGCGCCTGACTCCGCGCCGTCACGCCGGCCGCCGATCGCGTCGCCAGCCAGGCGCGCACCGCCTCCTCGTCGGCGCGACCGAGGCCCCGCTCGACGCCGAGCACGTCGCGGAAGTTGCCGATGTCGCGCTGATAGGCGTCCACGGTGTTGGTCGAGAGGCCCCGCTCGACGGTCAGCCAGGTCAAGTAGTGATCGACCGCGTCGTCGAACGCCGCCTCCCCCTGCGCGCTCATCGACCCCACCGCCACGCCGCCGCCTGCACCACCGCCGCGATCCGCGCCGCGGCCTCGTCGTCCAGCTTCGCGCCCGAGGCGGTCTGCACGTAGAAGACGTCGCGCACCGCGTCGGCCTCGGTGCCGATGCGCGCCAGCACGATGGACACGCCGCACCCGCTCAGGGCGCTGACCATGGCGTAGAGCACCCCCGGGCGGTCACGCGTGGTGACGTCGATGACGGTGCAGGTCTCGCTCGCGGCCTGGTCGACGGTCGCCCGCGTCTCGACCGGCGGACCCTCGGGCCAGGGGTAGCGCCCCTCGGGCTCGGCCAGCAGCGTCGCGACGTCGACCGTGCCCGAGAGCACCCCGCGCAGATCCGCCAGCACCGGCGCCCAGCGCGCCTCGTCGTCGCCGGGCACGCCGCCACCCTCTTCGCACACGCGGAAGACGTCGAGCACCCGCCCATCGCTCGAGGTGTGCAGCTCGGCCGCGATCACGTCCAGGCCGTGGGCGCTGAGCACCCCGCTCACCGCGGCCAGCAGACCCGGCCGCTCGCGCGCCGCGATGTGCAGCTTGGCGTAGCCGCGCCGCAGCCGCGGCTGCACGTCGATCACCACCGGCGGCTCGTCCTCGAGGCGCTCGAGCATCTCCAGGTGGCGCGCGATGGTGCGGGCGCGCGTCTTCTGGAAGTAGGGCGTGGGCAGGCTGGCGAAGAAGCGGTCGACCGCGCCGTTGACGTCGGCGACCCGCTGGTCGTCGCCATTGCGCTGGAGCCAACGCGTCACCACGCGACGCAGCCGCGCCACGCGCCGACCCGGATCCTCGTACAGATCGAGGCCCTGGCGAAACCGGGCCACCCCGCGCGCGTAGAGCTCGGCGAGGAGGGCGGCCTTCCACTCGGTGTAGGCCTGCGGGCCCGTCGTCACCGCGTCGGCCCAGGTCAGCACGAACAGCCGCGCCAGGTTCTCTTCGCTGCCCACCTGCCGCGCGAACTGTCGGATGAGCGCGTCGTCTCCCAGGTCGCGTCGCTGACTCAGGTGGGCCATCAGCAGGTGGTCGCGCACCAGCCACTCCACCTCCCGGGTGACCGACACGCTGAGCTTCAGGCGCCGCCCGATGCCCGGCACCAGGCGCGCCCCCTTGACGGCGTGCCCGCGACCCAGCGCCTTGCCCACGTCGTGCAGCAGCAGGCCCAGGTACAGGGGCAGCGGCGTCTCCACGTGACCCATCGCCGCGGTGAGCAGCGGCTCGGAGCTGGCCAGCTCGCCACGGTGCAGCGCCTTGAGCCGACGCACCGCGTGCAGTGTGTGCACGTCGACGGTGTAGACGTGGTACAGGTCATGGTGCGTTCGATGCGTAACTGCCTGAAATTCTGGAAGAATCTCGCTCAGTACGCCCGTCTCGTGCAGATCGCCGAGCGCGTCGTGGGGATCCTCGGGTGACGTCAACACGTCGAGGAAGGCCGCCACCACGTCCGGGTGCGTGCGCCACGCCGCGTCGAGGGTCGCCACCCGCTCGATCACCCGCTCCTTGGCCGAGCCGTGCAGCGGCACCCCCTCGCGGCGGGCCACCGAGAACAGCGTCGCCACCTTGGACGGATCGCGCCGAAGCAGGTCGGGGTCGACCAGCGTCAGGTGCCCGTCCACCACCCGGAAGTCCTCGCCGACGGCCCGCGCCTCGTGCGCGCGCGCCGGGCGGTCCACCTCGAGGCACCGGTCCAGCGCCAGCCGCGTCCAGCGCTGCACGGCCGACGCGTGCCGGTAGTAGTGGGCCATGAAGCGCTCGATGGCGGTCTTGTCGGCGCCGTAGCCCATGGCGTCCGCCAGCGTGGCCTGATGCTCGAAGGTCAGCCGGTCGCCCCCGTGCCCCGCGACCCCGTGCAGGCGGTTGCGCAACTCTTGGAGGGCCTCGCGCGCGGCCCGCACCTCGCGCGCGCCGGCCGGCGGGCAGACGCCCCGCCCCGCCAACTCGTCGGGGTGCCGCAGGTGGTAGGCCGCCGCTGCCGCCCACCACAACACGGCGAGATCGCGCAGCCCGCCGGGGCTCTGCTTCAGGTTCGGCTCGAGCAGGTACACGCTGCGCCCGTAGCGGGCGTGCCGCGCGGCCATCCCGGCGTCGAGCGCTGTGAGCAGGGGCCCGCGCCCGCCAGCGTCGAGGTGCGCGAACAACGCGGCCCGCAGGTCGTGCAGGGCGGCCGTGGGCCCTGCCAGCATGCGCGCGGTGAGCAGGCCCGTGGCGGTGTGCAGATCCTCGGCGGCCAGCGCCACCGACTCCGCCACCGAACGGGTGGCGTAGCCCACCTGATAGCCCAGATCCCACAGCCCCCGCAGCACCCGCTGCACGGCGGGGCCGGCCGCGTCGGCGTCGTCGGTCAGGAAGAGCAGATCGAGATCACTGTTGGGCGACAGCTCGCGCCGACCGTAGCCGCCCACCGCGAGCACGGGCAGGTCCGACGCGTCCCCCAGGAGCGACCGGACCTGATCGTCGGCCAGATCGCTCAACGCCTCCGAGAGCGCCAGGCCCTGCCCCGCCTCTGCGAGCAGCGCCGCCCGCGCCGCCTCGTGTCCGGCGCGATCGAGGGGCGCGCTCATGGCAGCTTGCCGCGCAGCTGGTGCAGGAAGTTGAGGCCCTGCAGGGGGCTCAGGTTGTCCAGATCGCAGGCGCGCAGGGCCGCCTCGACGCGGCTGGGCGCGGCGGGCAGCGGCGGAGGGGCGAACAGGCTGAGCTGCAGGGTGTGTCCGGGCAGGATCGCCGCGGCGCCGTCCCCGTGAGCGAGGCGCGGCAACCCGGCCTCGTCGTGCTCGGCCCCCTGCAGGTTGTCGAGCACCTGCCGCGCCCGATCGATGACCGCCTTGGGCAGGCCCGCGAGGCGCGCCACCTGGATGCCGTAGGACCGATTGGCGCTCCCCGGCACGAGCTGCCGCAAGAAGATGACCTCGTCGTTCCACTCCTTCACCGCCACCGTGTAGTTGGCGACGCGCGGCTTGACCTCGGCCAGATCCGTCAGCTCGTGGTAGTGCGTGGCGAAGAGCGTCTTGGCGCCCAGGACGTCGTGGATGTGCTCGGCCACGGCCCAGGCGATGCTGACCCCGTCGAAGGTGCTCGTGCCCCGCCCGATCTCGTCGAGCACCAGCAGGCTGCGGGCCGTGGCCTCACGCAGGATGGTCGCCGTCTCGTGCATCTCGACCATGAAGGTCGAGCGCCCGGCCGCCAGATCGTCGGCGGCGCCCACGCGCGTGAAGATGCGATCGACCACGCCGATGCGCGCGCGCGCCGCGGGGACGAAGCTGCCCATCTGCGCCATGAGCGTGATCAGCGCGACCTGGCGCATGGCGGTCGATTTGCCCGCCATGTTGGGGCCGGTGAGCATGATCAGGCTGTGGCTCTCGCGGTCGAGGCGCAGTGAGTTGGGCACGAACTCCTCGCGGCCCACCGACTCTTCGACCACCGGATGACGGCCCTCGACGATGTCGATCACGTCGCCGTCGTCGACGGTCGGGCGGCAGTAGCCGTTGCGGTGGGCCAGCTCGGCCAGGGCGCTCAGGGCGTCGAGCGCGGCCAGGGCGCCGGCGGTCTTTGCGATGGCCGGCGCGCGCGCCCCGACCTCGGCCCGCAGCGCCGTGAAGAGCTCCGCCTCGAGGGCCTGCCGCTTGGCCTCGGCGTTGAGGACCTTCTCCTCGAAGTCCTTGAGTTCACTTGTGAAATATCGCTCGGCTCCGGTGAGCGTCTGCTTGCGGATGTAGGCCTCGGGCACGAGGTGCAGGTTGGCGCGCGAGACCTCGATGTAGTACCCGAACACCTTGTTGAAGCGGACCTTGAGCGAGCCGATGCCGGTGGCCTCGCGCTCGCGACGCTCCAGATCGACGATCCAGTCCTTGCCGTGCGTGGCGAGCTGAACGTACTCGTCGAGCTCGGCGTGGAAGCCGGGGCGGACGACGCCCCCGTCGCGCAGCTGGCTGGGTGGATCGTCGACGAGGGCCGACGCGACGAGGGCCGCGACGTCCTCGAGGGGATCGACCTCGAGGAGCAGCGCGGCCAGCGGCGCGGCGTCAGCCAGCAGGGCGCGCAGGGCCGGCACCTGCTCGAGCGTCGCGCGCAGGAACCAAAGGTCGCGGGGCCCCGCGGTGCCGGCGGCGATGCGGGCGTTGAGGCGCTCGAGGTCGTAGATCTGCTGCAGGGCGGCGCGCATGCGGGCCCGCGGCGCCGGGTGGTCACGCAGCCACTCCACCTGATCGAGGCGCGCGTTGACGGCGGCCGGATCGACCAGCGGGTAGGCCATCCAGTGCCGCAGCCGGCGCCCGCCCATCGCCGTCGCCGCGTGATCCATGGTGCCGAGCAGCGAGCCCCGCTTGCGGCCCTCCATCAGCGTGCGGAAGAGCTCGAGGTTGGCCTTGGCCGTCTCGTCGATGATCAGCGTGTCGTGCACCTGATAGGGGGTCAGCAGGCGCGTGTGCTCGGGGATCTGCTGCTGGGTGTCCTCGACGTAGCCCAGGGTCGCGCCCGCCGCGCTCAGCACCGCGCCGGGGCAGCCGAAGCCGAACGCGCGCAAGGCCGTCACGGCCGGATCGCCCTTGGGCCCGACGAGACCCCGCAGCGCGTGCTCGGCGGCGGCCTCGACGAAGAAGCGGTCCCCCGGGCGGCTCAGCGCCACCTGCGCCAAGCGGTGCCCGGCCGCCCGCTCGACGACCTGCGACGCGTCGGGCAGCAGCACCTCGCGCGGCTCGAGGCGGCTCAGCTCACAGCGCAGGGCCGCGGCGCCCACCACCTCGGTGACCCGAAAGTCGCCCGTCGAGACGTCCAGGGCCGCGACCGCGAAGGCGCCGTCGACGTCGTCGGCCACCGGCACCACCGTGACCAGGAAGTTGTTGAGCCGCGCCTCGAGGCTGTCGGCGTCGAGCACGACGCCGGGCGTCACCACGCGGGTGATGCCGCGCTTCACGATGCCCTTGGCCAGCGTGGGGTCCTCGAGCTGATCGCAGACCGCGATCTTCAGCCCGGCCGCCAACGCGCGGGTGAGATAGGCCGGCAGCTGGTGGTGGGGGAAGCCCGACATGGGCGCGGGGACGCTCGACTCCTTGTCGCGGCTGGTGACGGTGAGATCGAGGTGCTGACCACCCAACTCCGCGTCGCGAAAGAACATCTCGTAGAAGTCGCCCATGCGGAAGAAGAGCAGGGCGTCGGGGTAGCGCGCCTTGGCGGCGACGTACTGCAGCATCATCGGCGTCAGCTTGATGCCCGCCGGGATACCGTATTGCTCGACCGTCGTGACCTCGGGGTTCGCCATGGGGCGGATCTACTGCAACCGCGCGCCGATCGGCACCCCCCAATCGACGACCGGCCATCGGCGTGGATCGGCTAGTGCTCGCCAACAGCAATGATTTCGAGGACTTGTGCGATGATCAGGCCCTAAGGTCGAGGCGGCTGCCCAACACCGACGCCTGGTGGTAGCTCGCCCGGGCCCGGGCGTCGTAGGCGCGGTAGGCGGGCGCCTGACGCGCGGCCTCGACGCGGCGCGGGGCGAGCGGGGCGCGGCGGCCCTCGGCGTCGTTCTCGGGGCGGTACACACCATCGACAGGCGTGAAGGACACGGCGTCGCGGGCGCCGAAGACCCCCGAGACCGCGTCGACCAACCGCTGCAGGCCGCCGGGGGCCCGCACAGCGGCCATCGCCGCGCCGCTGCCGGCGCCGATCCGGGTCCCCCGCATCTCAGCGGACCTCGACGTCGAGGAAGAGGTCGCCGTTGCCCTCGCCGCCGAAGACCGGCACGCCCTGGTCGCGCAGGCGGAAGCGGCGACCGCTCACGGTGCCCGCGGGGACGGTCAGCAGCACGGTGCCGCGCGGGACGCGAACCTCGACGATGCCGCCGCGGCGCGCCAGGACCGGGTCGAGGTCGATGACGCCGAAGAGGTCCGCACCCTCCCGGCGGAAGCCGGGCACCGGCGCCGGATCGAGCACCAGGAAGAGGTCGCCGTCGGCCAGACCGCAGAGGCCGGCGGTGCCCTTGCCGGGCAGGCGGAGCCGGGTGCCGCGGCGCGCGCCGGCCGGCACCGTCACCTTCACCGTCTCGCGCACCTTCACGCGGCCCACGCCCACGCAAACGCAGTCGGGGTCGCCGCCGTCGGTGCAGCAGGGACAGGCGGCGGCCCGGGTGATCGCGATCTTCGGCTGTCCGCCGGCGAGCAGGGTGGCGAGATCGATGGGCAGGCGGAGCACCACGTCCTCCCCGGCCAGCGACGCCACGCGGACGCGGGGACGATCGCCGCGGCCGAAGCGGCGCTTGAGGCGGTCGAGCAAGCCGCCCTCGACCTCGGCGGTGCGGTGGCCGGCGGGGGCGGGGCGCGGCTCGATGGTGGCTTGGGGGGCCGGGCGCGGCTCGGCGGGGCCAACCTCGGCGTCACCCTCGGCCCCGGTGCGGGCGCCGGC
>CALBMW010000348.1 GCA_937896275.1 uncultured Myxococcales bacterium | reverse complement strand
GGCGAGGGCGGCGAGCCCGGGATGGGCGGCGAGCCCGGCATGGGTGGCGAGCCGCCGCCTCCAGTCGAAGGCGAGTTGGCCGCGGGCCACATCGGCGCCGCGGCCATCGCGGGGGTCGATCCGCGCTGCCAGGACCTCAACGCAGATGGCCGCCCGGACAACGCGTTCAGCGGGATCGGAGCCCTCGCCAACCAGTCGCTGCAGGACTCGCTCGATCAGGGCGGCCTGAACCTGATGCCCGTCGCGATCGGCCTCGCCGCGCCCGGCGCGAATGGCGGCTTCGATCTGGCCATCCTGACCGCCGACTTCGACGGCGTGGCCTACCAGGTCGATGACCGCGCGCTCGACGCGAACGGCGATCCGTTGATCCTCTTCGCGGGCGCGGAGGCCCGCAACGGCGCAATGCAGGCGGGCCCCGGCAACTTCGCGCTGAGCCTGCCCGTGCAGGGCCAGATGCTCGACCTTCAGCTCACCAACACCGCGATCACAGGACAGATATCGGTGGCCGCGGCCGGGCTCCGCGTCACCGGTGGCATCATCTCGGGCCAGATCTCGCAGACGGATCTCAACACCGCGCTGCAGGTCCTGCCGCCCGACATCGCCGGCATCGTGCCCTTCGTGCTGCAGGCCGATCTCGACACCGACGGGGTGGGCGGCAACGACAGCTACAGCCTGTGCCTCACCTTCGAGGCCGATCCCGCGACGCTCGAAGGCTTCCCCGCGCCCTGACCGGCCACGGGTGCCGGCATCGCGGTGGTGGGAGTCCCGCCATCGAGCGCGCCGGTCTGCACCTTGACGCTCTCGAGCCGCCGGTCAGTGGTGCCGCCGCCACGTCTCCAGATCCTTCACTTGCAGATACGGGTTGGTGCGGCGCACGACGCCGAGCGGCGCGTTCTCGCCCCCGTAGGCGTGGCCGGGGAACAGGACCGTGTCGTCGGGCAGCGACGCCAGCCGCTGCGTGAGCGTGTAGTACATCTCGTCGACGTCGCCGCCCGGCAGATCCACGCGCCCGCAGCCCTGCAGGAACAGGGTGTCGCCCGCGACGAGGGCGTCCTTCACGCGGAAGCACTGGGAGCCCGGGGTGTGCCCGGGCGTGTGGAGCAGCTCGATCTCGACGCCGCCCACCGTCACGCGATCGCCGCTATCGTGCTCGACGAGATCGCTCTTGCTCAGCCCGGTGACCTGGCGCACGCCGGCCGCCTCGAGCTTGTGCACGTGGACCGGGCAGGGGCAGAGCTCCATCAGCGTCGGCAGGCCCTCGACCGTGAAGCCGAACATCGTGCCGCCCACGTGATCGGGGTGATAGTGCGTGGCGAGCGCGCCCACGATCTTCATGTCGTCGGCCTCGGCCACGCGCATCAGGTCGCGGACGCCCCACGCCGGATCGACCACCAGGCACTCGCCCACGTCCCGGTCGCCGATCAGGTAGACGAAGTTCTGCATCTGGGTGGCGGCCGCGTCGCCGAGGGCGAAGTCACGGCCGGCCAGCAGTTGGCGAAGATAGAGTCGAGCCATGGTGCCTCCAGTGTTTCGTTGGCGCGGGGCGCGTGTTCACGCTGGGCCTTCGGCCGGAGCACGCCCGCGGTCGGGGCAGGTTTGCGCGTCAGTGACCAGGCTCGTTGGGGGCCTCGTGATCGTCATGGCCGGCCCCGCCGTGCTCGTCTGCGACGCGCATCTTGCGCGCCAGGGTCACCGTGGCGTCGCCCGGGCCGCGCAGGTGGAGCTTGCCGGCGGCCAGATCGATGGTGAGGAGCTCGCGCGCCGTCGCGCCCGCCAAGGTCATCGCCACCACCACGCTGAGCCGGGTGCCCTTCAGCTCGATGGGCGTCCAGGTGCCCTGCTGCTGCATGCGACCGAAGGTCAGCTCGACCTTGCCATCGGGGTGAAAGGCGATGCGCAGCGCCGCGAACAGCAGCCGGGCCTTGTCGATGCGGCCGCGCCGCACGGACGCGGGCAGCCCGGCGAGCGCCGGATCCTGAACCATCGCCTCGAGATCGCGGGTCCAGACGCCGACCAGCGCCCGCTCGGCGGTGTCCCGCGCCTCCTTCACCAAAGGATGCAGGTCGGCAGGCGGCTCGGGCACGACGACACCCCGCCCGAAGAGGAAGGGAGTGAGCCCGGGGCGCATCTGGCTGAAGGCCGGTCGCTCGTCGTCGGGGGCCCTGCGCAACGGCAACGCGTCGGCGCCGTCGCGTCGCAGCGCCATCTGATCCCCGTCGACCTCTGCCCGCCAGACGCCGGTCTCGCCCTCGACCGACGCGGTGAGCAGCTTGAAGGTCGTCGGGTTCATCTCTTCGGCCGAGTAGCCCCCACGGCGCAGTCCGCCCGCCATCCGCATCGACCACTGGCCATCGGCGCCGAAGGCGATGCGCGTCTCGGCCTTCTTCATCGTGTTTAGGGTCAGGGTGCGCTGCCCGGCCGGCAGCGCCTTGATCTTGGGGTCGCGCGCCATCGCGTCGAAGTCGATCTTCCACACGCCGACGAAGGGGCCCGTCACGGCCGTGGGGGCGGGCTGAGCGTCGGCGTCGGGGGCGGTGGTGGCCCGCCCGGCGTCCGCAACCTGTGCGGTCACGGCGGCGTCGGGTCCGTGGTGGGGCGCGGGCGCCGCGTCGACCGCCGGCGCAGCCCCGGGGCTCGGGGGGGGCGGCTCGGTCTTGCCGCACCCGCCGGCAAGCGGGGCGACCATCGCGGCGACGAGGGCGGGTGCCAGCAGGCTGCGCGTGCTCACGACATCTCCCGAATCATGCCCGCGGCGGTCGACAGGGGCCGGGCGGGCGGGTTCCTCATGGGGCGCCAGGGTACGCAAACCGTGGCCTGCCGCAACACCCGCGCCGCGCTCGCTGGTGCGGTCGGCGCATAGACGACTACCGTGAGGGTGTGCGCTTGCCCCTGGCCCTGTCGATCCTCCTGCTCGCCGCCTGTGCGGCCGAACCTGCGCCACCCGAGCATGTGACCCCTGACGAGGCGTTGCGCCTGCGGGCGGCCCTGGCCGTGCTGGGCGCCGAGCAGGCGACGGCCACGTGCCCGCGCGCGGTGCTCCGCGGGCGGGCCGAGCCCGGTTCGGGCGAAGCGGCGGTCGCGGCCGTGGCCGAGGGGCGCGACGCGGCGCAGTGCCTGGCGCTCGTCGCCGAGCAGCGGACCGCGCTCGACGACGCCCTGTTCGTGCCCTTCGAGGATCTTCCGACGGCTTGGCCGCACCGCAACCCCTGGCAGACTTTGCGCACCATCACGCGAGGCCAGCCGGCGCCCAACGTGGTCGAGCGCGTCGCCGCAGCCTGCGCGCCGCTCGTCGAGCAGCTTCACGCCGCGGTGGCTCATCAGGACGTCTGCAGCCCCTATCGCCCGGGCATCGCGCGCGAGGAGCCGCGGCGCCTGCCCGACGTGGCCTTGGCCATCACCGCGACCGCCGTGCAGCGGTGGATCGCCGAGGACGACCCAGCCGCCGCCCGCGCGCTGCTCGACGGCCTTCGCCTGATGGACGACGTCGAGCGCGGCGGCGCGCGCATCGAGGCGCAGGTGTTGGCGGTGCGGGCCCGGACGCCGTTGGTCGCCGGGCTCGAGGGCCTGCTGGACCGGGCCGAGCCTCTCGGCGCCAGCCTGGCGCGTTCGATCGAGGCCGAGGTCGCGACGCTCGTCGCCAGCCACCCGCCCATGGCCGACTCGCTGCGGGGGCTCTGGGCGTCGCTGCTGCTCGACCTCCCGCTCCCGCGCCGAGGTGGCGACGACGCGCTGCTGCCCTTCGTCGGCCTGCACCTCATCGCCGGGCTCGTGCAGACGGTCTGCTCGGCCGAGGCCCCGGTCCAGCGTTGCGCCGACGAGTTGAGCCAGGTGGACGGCCGCCTCGCCGAGCTCACCCGACTCGATGGCCGCAACGGCGCGCTCGCCGAGTCGATGGTGTCCTTCGTCGGCCCCTACCCGCAGCACGTGCGGCAGCGCGCCTTGCGCGACGCCGCGCTGCCGGGCCTCCGCACCGCCGCAACCTGGCGCCGCGTCATCGAAGAGACAGGCGAGTGCCCATCCGGCGACGCCTTCGACGCGCAGCCCCTGCGCTCGGCCCGCCGCGATCCGGTCAAGGACGGCATCCTGGCGGTCACGCGTTTCCCTGCGGGCCGCTACCTGGTGCACATCGAAGGTTGGCCCGACGGCCCCGACCTCGAGGACGCGCCGCCCGGCGTCGTGCTGAGCTGCCCCGTCACACGCATCCTGGCGCTCGACGACGACGGCGATTGATGGGGTCAAATTGATGGGGTCAAGACCAGCCACTTGACATATAGAGCGGCGCGGACGGCGGAACGGCCAAGTGTCAAGTAGCGAGTCTTGACCCCGTTTCGGACAGGCACTTCTTCTCGGCGCGCGTTAGCAGCCCCGCCCGGCAGGGTGGGGCTATCAGAACCGCGGCCAGCCGCCGCGGCGCGCCGTGGGCGCGACTCCGACGATCTCCGTCGGGGGTCGAGACTCGTCACTTGACACTTGGGACGCCACCGTCGGGCGAGGTGACCGCGACGCACGCTCCCAAGTGTCAAGTGGCGAGCCTTGACTCCCCCAGCCGTGCGCGCGGCAGCAGCCCTGCCTGGCAGGCCGGAAATACGCGAACCGCCCCGCAGCCGCAGCCGCAAACCGCCGCGCAGCCGCGGCACCGCCCTTCACCGCCGCCCTTCACCGCCGCCCGAACCGCGGGCGCGGTCGCAGCACCGGCCCCCCAGGGTGGAACTGCGAGAGCCGCAGTGTGTGCGTGGGCGCCGGCCGGGGCCACCCGTAGTGCCGGGGTGCCAGCTGGGGCTGCTGCCGCGCGCACGGTCGTCGGGGTCAAGGCCCGCCACTTGACACTTGCCCGTCGGGCCTCGGGTGTGGTGTCGGACCTGCGGGCATGGCAAGTGTCAAGTAACGGGTCTCGACCCCTGGTCGTGGCCGCTGGGCGCCGGCCGGGGTGTCAGGCACTTCTTCTCGGCGCCGCCGGCCGGGGTGTCAGGCACTTCTTCTCGGGCACTTCTTCTCGGGCAGCGGCGGGGGGGTCGGGCACTTCTTCTCGGACACTTCTTCTCGGGCGGCGGCAGCCCCGAGCCCGCACGATGCCGAGCGCTCCGGGCGACTCGGGTCCGTCCCGCTGCGTTCCTCTGCCCCTCTGCGATCTCTACGACAAGCCGACTCGCCGAGCCGCACGTCCCCACGACGCCCGTGACAGCACGAGCGCCCACCTCGCAGCGCACGGCACGACCCACTCATTCAAGCCGCGGCAGCCCCTCCCGCTCGGCACCGCTCGGTGGTCAGGGCCAGAGGGTCGCTGCCTCCTCGATGAGGCCGAGCAGCTCCACGACGCTGGGATCCAGGCCGTCGCCCACAGCGCGCACGGTTGCCGCGATGCCGTCGAAGTCGTCTCCCTGCACGTGGGGGCTGTGACGGAGCACCTCGGCGAACTCCGCCACGCCCGCGCCCAGCCGGAAGGCCGGGCTGGCCTCGTCGAAGGCGCCCCGCACGGCGCCCATCGGCAGCACGTCGACCATCTCGTGGGCGGGCGCGGCCGCGCCGCGCGGCAGGTCGGGATCGATCCAACGCAGCCGCACCGTCGCCAGGTCGCCGCCCATCTCGGCGGCCCCCGGGCGCAGCGCCACCTCGATGAAGGCGGTCACCTCGTGCCCCGCGCCCACCTCGCCGGCGTCGACCGCGTCGTCGCGGAAGTCGTCGTCGGCGATGTCGCGGTTCTCGTAGCCGATCAGGCGGTAGCGCAGCACGCGCGTCGTGTCGAGCTCGACCTGGATCTTCACGTCCTTGGCGATGTGCTGGAGCGTCCCGGTGGCGCCCCGCACGAGCACCCGCTCGGCCTCGTCGGCCCGATCGATGTATGCGTAGTTGCCGTTGCCGCGGTCGGCCAACTGCTCCATGTCCCGGTCGTTGTAGTTGCCGCTGCCGAAGCCGAAGGCCGAGAGAGTGATGCCGCGGTCGCGGAAGCTCTCGATGAGCGCGATGAGGGCGTCGCCGGTCAGGCCGACGTTGAAGTCGCCGTCGCTGCACAGGATGACACGGTTGATGCCGTCCTCGCGGAAGGCCTCCTCGGCCAGGCGGTAGGCGGCGCGGATGCCCGCCTCACCGTTGGTGCTCCCGCCCGCGGACAGGCCACGGATGGCATCGAGAATGACGTCCCGCTCGCGCACCGGCGTCGGCCGCAGAGCCACGCCGTCGTTGCCGGCGTACACCACGATGCCGATCGTGTCGTCCGGGCGCAGCGTCTCGGTCAGCCGCGTCAGGGCGTGCTGCACCAGGCCAATCTTGTCGGACGACTGCATCGACCCCGAGACGTCGACCAGGAACACGAGGTTGGCGCCCTTGCGGTCCTCGGCCGCCAACTCGTAGCCCTTCAAGCCCACGCGCAGCAGGTGCAACCCCTCGCCGAAGCGCGAGGGCGCCGCCTCGAGGTGCACCGCGAAGGGCACGGGCGTCAGGGCCCGCGGCGGCGCATCGGCGTAGTCGAAGAAGTTGACGAACTCCTCCACCCGAACCGAGGCGGGCTCGGGCAGGCGTCCCTCGCCGAGGGCGCGACGGGCGAGGGTGTAGCTGGCCGTGTCGACGTCGATCGAGAAGGTGACCAGGTTGTCTTCGTCCGCGGCGACGAAGGGGTTGGTGCCGTAGTCCTCGAAGCGGTCTCCCGACGGGGTCGGGCCGTCTTCCGTCGGGGGCGCGGCCGCGGCGCTCGGTGCGGGGGTGGCAGGAGGCGGCGCGTAGTAGCTGTCGTCGTACTCGCCGTAGGAGTCGTCGGAGACGTCGCAGGCGGTGAGTGCGACCGCGAGGCCCATGAGCAGGAGGGCGGAGCGTTCCGGGTGCATGGTGTTTCTCCAATGGTGCTGGGGCCGAGCGTTTGCGACGGTCGTGCCGTCGGTCTGCCGAGGGTTGGTCGTCACATAAGTATTTGAGATTAAAGCAATAGTTGGTCGGTTCATGCATCGCCCCGGCTACGCGCGGACACGCCCTGCGCCGTGAACGGGCATTCACGGCGCCCGTCGCGTCGACGCTTGCCTTCCGCCCTGGCCTTCGCCCACGATGCCCCGATGCCATGCCTCGCTCCCCGGCTCGCTCTTCGGGGCACCCTCTTCGGTCTCACGGTCGTCCTGACGGTCGCGCTCGGCGCGTGCGACGACGGGCGCGCCGATGCGCCGAGCGACGCCGCG
>CALBMW010000347.1 GCA_937896275.1 uncultured Myxococcales bacterium | reverse complement strand
TTCTCGAGCGCGGCCCGCACCTCGGCCGCCGTCTTGCCCCGCATCAACGCCTCGGGCTGGGCGAAGAAGTTGGCCAGCAGGATGTCGTGGTGCTCGCTGGGGAAGTGGCTCCTGCACGCCGCGATGAAGTCGCACGGCACCACCTTCGTGCCCTGGTGGATCAGCTGGTAGAAGGCGTGCTGACCGTTGGTGCCCGGCTCACCGAAGATCACCGGCCCGGTCTGGTGCGCCACGCGCCGACCGTCGTGGTCGACCGACTTGCCGTTCGACTCCATGTCGGCCTGCTGCAGGTAGGCCGCCAGCCGGTGCAGCCGCTGGTCGTAGGGCAGCACGGCGCGCGTCTCGGCGCCGACGAAGTTGTTGTCCCAGATGCCGACCAGCGCCAGGGCGACCGGCAGGTTCTGGTCGAGCGGCGCGGTGCGGAAGTGATCGTCCATGCCGCGCGCGCCGGCCAGCATCTCCTCGAAGGCGTCCATGCCCACGGCCAGCGCCACCGACAGCCCGATGGCCGACCAGACGGAGTAGCGCCCGCCGACCCAGTCCCAGAAGGGGAACATGTTGGCCGGATCGATGCCGAAGCCCCGCACGCCGCTCTCGTTGGTCGACAGCGCGACGAAGTGCTTCGCCACCGCGCCGTCGTCCTTGGCGGCCGCCAGCAGCCAGGCGCGCGCGCTCTTCGCGTTGGTCAGCGTCTCCTGGGTGGTGAAGGTCTTCGACGCCACGATGAACAGCGTGGCTGCGGGCTCGAGCCCCTCGAGCGTCATCGACAGGTGCCCGAAGTCGACGTTCGAGACGTGGTGCACCCGCAGGCCGGGGTGCTTGTAGGGGTGCAGCGCCTCGCACACCATCACCGGGCCCAGGTCCGACCCGCCGATGCCGATGTTCACCACGTCGGTGATGGCGCGCCCGTCGAAGCCTGTCCATGCGCCGCTGTGGACACGCTCGACGAAGGCCCGCATCTGCGCCCGCACCGCGCGCACCGCCGGCACCACGTCCTCACCGTCGACGACGGTCGGCCGCTCGGCGCGCAGCGCCACGTGCATCACCGCGCGATCCTCGGTGCGGTTGATGTGTTCCCCCGCGAACATGGCATCGCGGGAGCGCTCGACGCCGGTCGCGCCCGCGAGATCCAGCAGCAGGCGCCAAGTCTCGGGCGTGATGCGGTTCTTGGAGAAGTCGAGCAGCAGGTCGTCCAGCCGCAGGCTGAAGCGATCGAAGCGCTCGGGATCCCCGGCGAACAGATCGCGCATGTGGACCGAGGCGGTCGCGGTGGCGTGGGCCTGCAGAGCCTTGTACGCGGGCAGATCGGTGAGCATGGCACCCCCTTTGATTTGGCGGCCCAATGTGCCCTTTCGAAGGCGCGGGGGGAAGCACCGCGTTCCGGGCCTGCCACGCGCGAGGGAGACGCGGGCGGTCGTCCTCGAGGGTGGCGTCCGTGGGTCTGCGCCCAACTCCATGCGTTCGCGCGATGGGCCGCGCGACCGACGGCACAGCGCCCCGGCGCCCAGCGCTCCATCAGCGCGCATCGCGACCCGGGCCCCCACGGTGCCGCGGGCGCGCACGCGCCGTTCACGACGCAAAGTAACTCACACCTGCGTCACGCCGCACCTTGACGTCGGCGTCGCGGCGAGGCGAAATGGCGCCGACGCCGGTCAAGGAGATCCCCCATGTCGGATGACGCGCGCACCGCCCTCGAACGATCCATCGAGGACCGCCTCGCCCAGATCTGCCTGCGATCGCCCAAGCACGCCCGAGTCCCCGACTTCTTCGAGGCCCTCGCCGCCGCGACGCGCGATCGCCTGGCCCCGCGCTGGCTCGAGACGCGGCGCGTGCACAGCGGGCGCGATCCAAAGCGCGTCTACTACCTGTCGGCGGAGTTCCTGCTGGGACGCTCGCTGACGCAGAACCTGGTCAGCCTTGGGCTCTACGACGTGGCGCGCGACGCGATGGCCGAGTTTGGGGTCGAGCTGGCCGACGTGCTCGAGGCCGAGGCCGATCCCGGCCTGGGCAACGGGGGCCTCGGCCGCCTCGCCGCCTGCTTCCTCGACAGCCTCGCCACGCTGGACTACCCGGCGATGGGCTATGGCATTCGCTATGACTACGGCATCTTCGAGCAGCGCATCATCGGCGGGCAGCAGGTCGAGCAGGGCGACGACTGGCTGCGCAACGGCAACCCGTGGGAGATTCGCCGCCCCGAGTGCACCGCCACGGTCCACTTCTACGGCCACGTCGAGGAGGGCCTGGGCGAGGACGGCCGCTTCCGCGCGCGCTGGGTGGACACGCAGCACGTGCTGGGCGTGCCCTTCGACATGCCGGTCGCCGGCTACGGCACCCAGACGGTGAACACGTTGCGCCTGTGGTCGGCCCGCGCCGCCCGCGAGTTCAACCTCGACCTCTTCAACTCGGGCGACTATCGCCGCGCCGTCGAGGCCAAGGCGCTGACCGAGTCGATCTCGAAGGTCCTCTACCCCAACGACGAGTCCCCCGAGGGTCGCGAGCTGCGGCTGAAGCAGCAGTACTTCTTCGTCGCCTGCTCGATCGACGACCTGCTGCGGCGCTACGCAGAGACGCACGACAGCTTCGAGCGGCTGCCCGAGAAGGTGGCCATCCAGCTCAACGACACGCACCCGGCCATCGCCGTGGCCGAGCTGATGCGGGTGCTGATCGACCTGAAGGGGCTGACCTGGGAGCGCGCCTGGGAGCTCACGCGCGCCTGCGTGGGCTACACCAACCACACGCTGCTCCCCGAGGCGCTCGAGCGCTGGCCGGTCGAGATGTTCGGCCACCTGCTGCCCCGCCACCTGGGCATCATCTTCGAGATCAACCGACGCTTCCTGCGGCAGGTGCAGGTGTGCTTCCCCTTCGACGCCGCGCGCCTGACGCGCATGTCCATCATCGAGGAGGGCGCGCCGCGGCAGGTGCGCATGGCCCACCTGGCCACCGTCGGCGCGCACAGCGTCAATGGCGTGGCCGCCCTGCACTCGGAGCTGGTCAAGACCTCGCTGCTGCCCGACTTCGCCGAGATGTGGCCCGAGCGCTTCAACAACAAGACCAACGGGGTGACGCCGCGCCGCTGGCTGCTGGCGGCCAACCCCGGCCTGGCGGCCCTCATCAGCAGCCGCATCGGGCACGACTGGGTGCGCGACCTCGATCAGCTCGAGGGCCTCGCACCCTTCGCCGACGACGCCGACTTCTGCGCCGCGGTAGGGGCGGTGAAGCAGGCGAACAAGCTGGGCCTCGCCCG
>CALBMW010000346.1 GCA_937896275.1 uncultured Myxococcales bacterium | reverse complement strand
GCGCCGGCGCGCCCGATTCCTGAGGCTTTTCACACGACTGAGAGTCCTTAGTCGCGTGATGGGCACCTCGGAGGGCGATCGGTGTGCCCGCCCCATGAGGGCTTCGCAGGGCGCGCCCCCTACGATCAACTGCCCACCCGGCCCTGACGACCCCACAGCAGCGCCCCCAGCCCCGACGCTCGGCCGACCGCACGGTCCAGCCCCGCGCGCAGCTGCGCCTCAGTTCCGACCCAGTTCAGCCTCGACTTCGCGCGCGTGATGCCGGTGTAGATCAGCTCCCGCGTCTGGATGGCCGAGGCCTCGTGGGCGAGGACCAGCGCGACGATGTCGAACTGGGAGCCCTGGCTCTTGTGGACGGTCATGGCCAGGGCGGTCTCGTGCGCTGGGAGCCTCGCGATGTCCACCTCGCGCGTCTCGACCGTCTTGATGCCGTCTGCCGCCTTGGTGACCGCGCCGACGGGGAAGACCACGCAGAGTCGACCGCTGGTGCGGGACGGGAGGACGACGCCGACGTCGCCGTTGCGCAGATCCACGTCGTAGGCGTTCTCGGTCACCAGGACCGGCTGCCCGAGCCAGAGGCCGCTCTGCTTGGGGAGCTCCGAGCCGCGCTTCGCTGCCGCGTCTTCGCTGGCGCCCGGGCGCTCCTTCATACCCTTCACGATCGCCTTCTGGACGAGCGCGCTCAGGCTGCGGTTGAGCCCCGAGACGCCCAGGGGGCCGCGGCGGTGTACGGCGAGCACCCGGTAGCTGTCGAGGGCGAGGACCACGGCGGCCTGCGTGGCCGGTTGCCTCAGGGCGCGCAGCCCGCCTTCACGCAGGCGGCGTGCGATGAGGGCCGCGTAGCCCTCGATGTTCAGGTCGTCGTCGCGGCCCGTGTAGGGCTTCGCGAGCTGCGCGAGCAGCTCAACGTCCGGGCGCCCGTTCTTGGGCTCGGGCCCGAGCCACCGCACCCTGTCCGCGAGCTTCTCGCCCTCCCCCAACGCATTGCCGGACATGAAACCCATCGCCTGCTCGAGCCAGGGGCCCTCCCGCACCTGCAGGGTGCGAGCGAGCGCGCCGACGGTGGGGGCGGACTTGAAGCGATGCGAGTGTGTGAAGCGCGCCACGGCGCCGGACAGGAGGCCATCCTCGCCCGCGAAGGCGCCGCTCACCATGTCGGCGAGCACCGTGCCCGCCTCGACGCTGGCGAGCTGGTCGCGGTCGCCCAGCAGCACCAGGCGGGTGCCCGGCGCGATGCCTTCGAAGAGTCGACGCATCATGGTCAGATCGACCATCGAGGCCTCGTCGACCACGACCACGTCCGCGTCGAGGCGGTCTGTCGGGCTCACGCCGCAGGTGCCATCGGGGCGCACCCGCAGCAGCTTGTGCAGCGTCCGCGCGGGCAAGGCGCGGAGCGTGCTCTTCACCGCGTCGGACGCGTGCAGTTCGTCGAGCTCCTCGGCCATGGCCTCGGTCATGCGGACGGCCGCCTTGCCGGTCGGCGCGGCCATTTCGATGCGCAGCGGGGGGCCGCCCGCGGCGTCGTTGAGCTGAAGGAGCAGGGCGAGCAGGCGCTTGATGCTGTAGGTCTTGCCCGTGCCCGGGCCGCCCGTCACCACGCAGAGCGAGCGCTGCGCGGCCACCCGCACCGCGTCGGCCCCCTCACCGTGGGCCTCTTTGCCGAACAGCGTGGCGATCCCGGCCTCCACCGCGGAGGCCTCGGCGAGCGGAGACGGCGTTGCGCCGACCACCTGCGCGATGCCCTCGGCGAGCCGCTCCTGATCGCTCCACATGCGCCGCGACATCACCAATGTGGTGCCGGCGAGGTCCACCCCGCGCTGGGCCATGAAGGGTCGGTCCGCCTGCTCGGCGTCCCCTACAAGGGCCGAGTTGACGACAGCGTCAAGCCACGCGCCCGGCTGGGGAAAGCGGGGGTCGGGCGCTGGCTCGTCGACCTTGTCGGACGCCTCGTCCGAGGCACCGTCGACGCCCGCGCGCGCCTCGCGCCAGCGGTCCTCGACGCTCAGCAGATCGACACCCGCGTGCCCCGAGCGCTGCGCGGCCAGGGCGAGCGCCAGTCCGAGGAGCACCTGGGGCTGTGCGTCGGGGGCGAAGCGAGGCGCGACCTGGTCGACCAACAGCAGATCGGCGTCGGACAGCAGCCCCGCGCGCCTGTACGCGCCGGCCTCGGCCTCGAGATCCGCGCTGCGGAGATAAAGCGGTTCGAGCGCCGTCACTTGGCACCTCCCTGACGATCCATCAGCGCGCGCACCGCGTCCACGTCGCCCCCGTCGAGCGCCGCGTCGAGCCCCCAGACGGTGCGGGCCGGCCACCGGTCGGCGTAGACGCCGAGCGCCGCGCCCTCGAACCGCGGCGCGTCCGCGCCCTCCATGCCCTTGAGGAACAAGTAGAGGTGCCCCCCGATGTGTTCGTCATAGTCATAGGCATCGCCCAACCGAAGGCGCAGGAAGCGATGCAGCGCCACGGTGTAGACGAGCGCCTGCAGGTGATAGGCGCTGTGCCCCATCTGCCAGGTGAGCACGGGCCGCGTGTACTGCAGGCGGCGCAGCCAGGGAGGGTCCTTCTCACTCGTGGCCGCGGCCTTGATCGCCTCCTGAAGGGTCTCGGGCCCACGCACGGCGTTGCTCTTGTAGTCCGCCAGGTAGTAGCGGCCGTCGACGCCCCCCACGCGGAAGGTCAGGTCGATGAAGCCGTTGAGCACGCCGGCCACCTTGGGCAACAGACGCTGGAGTTCGGCCTCCGCCTCCGTCCCGGTGTCCTCCTTCGGTGCCAACCGGGCCGCGAGCCAGCCGCGCCAGCCGTGGTGTTCGTTACCGACGGTGTGCTCGAGCGCGTCCTGCAGCACCACACGCACCGCGTCCGGGTCGAGTCGCGCCTCGCCGTGGCCCGGGCGTCGCCAGGCCGCGCCGGCCCCCAGCCGCAGATCGAAGCCCATCTCGTCGAGCCGATCGGCGCGGGCGATCCGGGCGAGGCAGAAGCCGGCCGGCAGCCCGAGCCCGCTCCGCCCGCCGTCCAGCGGCGTGTGGAGCCATCGGGGCAGCGCGGCGCGAGCGATCGTGTGGTGATCCTCCTTGACGATGCCGTGGCGCAGGCCCTCGGTCTTCACGAGCTCCTTCACCGCGTCGGATGCTGGATCCGTCGCAAAATCAAGATTCTCCAGCACCGCGTGCAGCCAGTCGCCGGTGCGCGTGCCGCCGGGCAGGCCGGCCACCGCGACGGCCTGCCGCATCAGCGGGTCGGCGAGGACGGGCAGCTCAGCGCCGTCCCGGCGAGCGTGCTTCAAGGCCTCGGTCGGATCGTCCGCGGCGAGCTGCCATCCGGGCGACAAGGAGCTGTAGCTGGGCATCTGCCAGCGCGCGCCGAGCCTCACGTCGTCGGGGTACGGCCGCACGGTCCACGGGAACTCACCGTCGTCACGGTCGGCTCCGCGCGGCCGCCACCGGCCCACGCTCGGCAGGTGCGGGCGCTCCACCTGCCAGCCGACGAGGTCACCTGAGCCTTCGGCCAGCTCGGACAGTCGGGCCACCATCGCTTCCCGCCGCTCCGATGCCGTGCCCGAGGACGCTCGCGCGCTCTCCTCGCTGGCCAGCAGCCGCGCCAGCGGACCGGTCCCCTTGTGGTCATTCCCACCGAGCCACGCCACGACGTTGTGCTTCGCCCGCGTGAGGGCGACGTAGAGGAGTCGCGTGTTCTCCTCGTCGCGCAGACGGCTCGCCAGCGCGTCAGCGTCCTCGCGCGCCTTCGTCCCCGCCAGGGCGAAGTTCAGCCGAGGGCCGGCGTCGCCCCCGGGTCCGTGGTTCTTGGTGAAGGCCCCGCCAGGCGCCCCCACGATCCAGTCATAGGCGAAGGGCAGGAGCACCACCGGGTACTGCAGGCCCTTGGCGCTGTGCATGGTGACGATCTGCACCGCCCGCGCGTCGCTCTCGAGCCGCAGCGCCTCGGCCTCCCGGCCGCCCTCGTTCTTCGCGCGTCCCGTGGCCTGCGAGGCCTCACAGGCCAGCCACTCGGACAGCGCCCGCGGCCCCGGTCGCGTGCGCCGCTCCTGCGTGTGACACAGCTCGACGAGGTGCCTCAGGTCGGTCGCGGCGCGCTCGCCATGAACGCTCCTGACCAGTCGAGGGTAGACGTTCGTGCCCCGCATGGCGCCGTGGAAGACCTGCGCGAAGCCCTGCGTGGTCCACGCGTTCGCCCACCGAGCGATGCCTCGCCTGAAGGCTCCCCAGTCGCGCGAACCCTCCTGGGACCTCTTGGCGCGCGGGGC
>CALBMW010000345.1 GCA_937896275.1 uncultured Myxococcales bacterium | reverse complement strand
GGCCAGCCGCAGGCCGAGGCGTGCGACGGCGTCGACAACGACTGCGACGGCCGCATCGACAACGGCAACCCGGGCGGCGGCGCCCAGTGCGACAGCGGGCTGTCCGGCGTGTGCGCCGCGGGCGTGCGCATCTGCCGCGACGGCGGCCTGGCCTGTGACGCGGTCGCGCAGCCCTCGCCCGAGGTCTGCGACGGGCTCGACAACGACTGCGACGGCACCGACGACGAGGACGACGCGGGCGATCCCCTGGCGGTCGACTGCTACGGCGGGCCCGTCAACACCGAGGACGTCGGCGCGTGCCGCGGTGGCGTCCGCACCTGCCAGGGGGGCCGGTTCGGCGCCTGCGCGGGCCAGATCCTGCCGCGGCCGGAGGTCTGCAACGAGGCCGACGACGACTGCAACGGTCAGGTCGACGACGTGGCCGTGGGCGCGTGCGTGTGCGAGGCGGGCGCGCGGCGCGACTGCTACGACGGGCCCGAGGGCACCGCGGGCACCGGACCCTGCACCATGGGCACCCAGACCTGCCGCCGCGACGGCACCGGCTTCGGCGCCTGCCAGGCTCAGGTGGTGCCCCAGGCCGAGCTCTGCAACGGCGTCGACGACGACTGCAACGGCAGCGTGGACGATGCACCGGGCGCCGGGGTGGACTGCGTCGCCGGCCGCGGCGAGTGTCGCGCCGACGGCCAACTCGCGTGCAACCCCGACAACGGGCGCCTGGAGTGCGACGCGGTGGCCGGCCAGCCGACCGACGAGATCTGCGACGGGCTCGACAACGACTGCAACGGCGCCGCGGACGACGCGATGGGCGTGGGCGACGCCTGTGACGTGGGCGCCGGCGCCTGCGCGCGGGCCGGCAACGTGGTCTGCGACCCGGAGAGCGGCGAGGCACCCGTCTGCAACGTCGAGCCGGGCGCGCCGGGCGCCGAAATCTGCGACGGCATCGACAACGACTGCAACGAGACCATCGATGACGTCCCGGGTGTCGGCGACGCGTGCGACGAGGGTGTCGGCGCCTGCCAGCAGGGCGGCGCGCTGGTCTGCGTCCCCGGCGCTGGCGACGCGCCCGTCTGCGACGCGCAGCCGGGCCAGCCGGCGGCCGAGCGCTGCGACAACGTCGACAATGATTGCGACGCCCAGGTCGACAACGTCGCCGACGGGACCTGCGCGGCCTTCCCGATCAACCTCAGGGACGGCCTGAACTTCCTCTGGGACGTCCGCAACCGCGGTCAGATCACCAACGGCACCAGCGACGCCTACGACGGGGGCCTGCGGCTCTTTGTCGACGAGGTCCAGTTCCCCGACCAGCTCCGCGCGCTGCAGGTCGACGATCGCAGCGCCGAGCTGGGGCCGGCGACGATGAGCGGATTGAGCGTGACCCGCCGGATTTACGTGCCCGCGCAGGACAACTACAGCCGCTACCTCGAGGTGCTCGAGAACCCCACCGGCGCCGACATCGAGGTCACGCTGTCAATCCGCAGCAACCTGGGCTCGGACGGCGCGACCGTGCTGGTCGCCACGTCGAGCGGCGATCAGATGGCGGGCGTGGACGACGACTACCTCGTCACGGACGACGCCAACGACGGTGGCGGCGATCCGACGATGGCTCATGTGTTCTCGGACGCGCTGTCGTTGACGCAGCCGTCGGTCGTGACGGACGCCCCGGTGGGCAACGTGCGCTACGACTTCGTGGTGACGGTCCCGGCCGGCGGGCGCTCCGTCGTCATGCACTTCGCCTCGCAGAACCCCAGCCGCGCCACGGCGACCACCCAGGCCGAGGCCCTGCGGCAGCTCGGCGGCGAGCTGACGGGCAGCCTGCCCGAGGGGGACGACATCGTGAACTTCACGCTGCCCGTCTGCTTCGACATCTCCGTCGGCATCCTGGGCGGCGCCTTCTACCACGACGACGCGCGGGCCTACCTCGACGGCCTGCCGAACGTCACGGCGGAGCGCATCGACGCCTGCGATGCCGAGACCCTTGGCCGCTACGACGTGATCATGGTGCACGGCAACACGTCGTGCTTCGACGCGGCGGCCTTCGACGCCTACGTCGAGGGCGGCGGCAGCCTCATCGGCGTGCCCTGGATCGTGGGCAACAACGACCCCACCCCGGCGAACCTGCCGGTTGACTCCCCCATAGAGGGCCGCGCGTTCCGCGGCACGCTCGGGGTGAACGTCACGGACCTCGACTCACCGCTCGCGCGCGCCGTGGACTTCAGCCCCGACGACGGTCAGTGCGCCGGCGGCGCCGCGCCCATCACGCAGGATCCCGACTGCGTGGGCTGGGAGGGGGCGACGCTCCGCGAGGGGGCCAACCTCGTCGCGCTTCATACCGACGGCGACGGCGTCGCCCTGGCGTGGTGGGACTTCGGCCAGGGCCGTTCCGTCTACCTCGGCTTCCACTACGTCACCAGTGACACCTACTCGGCCGCGCCGCACGCCTGGGGCCAGCGCCTGCTCGAGAACGCCGTGAACCTGGCCGTGGGCTGCGCGGAGCTCTGCGACGACGGCATCGACAACGACCAGGATCGGCTCGTCGACTGCCAGGATCCGCAGTGCGGCAACGACAGCGCGTGCCGCCCGCACGAGGGCGAGTTGGTCTTCACCGAGATCATGTACGACCCGACGGCGGCGCCCGACTCGACCGGCGAGTGGCTCGAGATCCACAACGCGTCAGACCGCCCGCTCGACCTGCGCGGCCTGCAGATCCTGGACAACGTGGGCACCTTCACCATCCGGGACGACCTCGTCGTGCCGCCGGGCGGCTACACGGTCATCGTGCGCAACGCCGATCCGGCGCTGAACGGCGGCATCGCCAACGGCGCGCGCGCCTGGGGCAACGTGCTGGCGCTGAACAACGCGGCCGACACCGTCGACCTCTTCGACCCAGTCACGCGGCTGACCATCGACCACGTCAACTACGACGAGGCCGGGGGGTGGCCCATCGCGAGCGGCCGATCCATCCAGATCGGAGCGGAGCTCGATCCGAGCGCCGTGGACAACGCCGATCCGGCGGCCTGGTGCGTCTCTCAGGCGCGCTACGGCGCCGGCGACTTGGGTACCCCGGGCGGCCCGAACCCGACCTGCGCCGAGGTCTGCGACAACCAGCTCGACGACGACGGCGACGGCGCGCTCGACTGCCAGGATGACGAGTGCGCGCTGGGTCCGGCCTGCGCGGAGATCTGCGACGACGGCGTCGACAACGACGGCGACCAGCTCATCGACTGCTTCGATCGCGGTTGCACCGTCGAGGACGGCTGTCCGGCGCGCTGCAACGAGGACGGGGACTGCGGCGCGGCCGAGAGCTGCCAGGACGCGCTGTGCAGGCCCTTCCCGAACCTGATGCTCTGCGGCAACGCGGCCCGCGACGTGAGCGTCTTCCTGCAGGAGGCCGATGGCCTGACGCTGGTCGAGGGCTGTGAGCCGAACGCGCTCACGCAGGCGGTGCTGGTGACCCGACACGGCGTTGGCCAGTTCGACGCCGCCGCGCTGCGGAGCTATGTGCAGCAGGGCGGCCGCGTCATCACCGAGACCTTCGCGAGCGACGACGTCTACAACGCGGTGCTCGAGGCCGACGTGGCCGAGGGGCAGGGGCTCGCGGGCGGCTGCGAGGACCAGATCCCGCCGCAGGTGCGCTTCAACGAGCAGGACCGGTTCTGGCTCGACAACGCGGACGCGCCCCAGGACCAGCCCGGCTGCGGCCGCAACATGGCGGACTACCCCGGCATCACGCCGCTCGGCGGCGCCACCGCCGACTGGGTCCTGCTGGCTTATGTCGACGTGGGCGCCGGTCGCCTGTGGCTGCTCGAGGTGGACTGGCAGGACGGGAACACCCCCGACGCCGAGTACGCCGAGTCCATCGCGATGATGCGCTACATGATCTTCCATGGCGGCGCGCCGCTGCCCGCGATCATCGGGGCGCAGGGTCAGATGATCCAGCTGAGCGGCGAGATCGACGCCGGAGATCCGCTGTGGAGCCGCCCGGACGCCAACTGCGCGGGCGACAACGCGAGTCGCTTCTACGAGGTTCGGCGGGTCATCAACCTCAGCGGCATCGGCCAAGCGCTGACGGGCACCGCCACTTGGGAGAACGACGGCTTCCTGCATGCCTACAGCGATCCTTTCGACCCGGTCGAGCGCGCCCACTGCATCGCCGGCGACGACGACTTCAACGGCATCCTCGGTAGCCAGTTGGTCGGCGTACCGATCGGCCCGGGTCGCATCGTGGCCTTCGTCGCCTCGACCTTCGGCGCCAACGCGGCCATCGGAACCTACAGCCTCGACGTGCTGACCGGGTCTCCGCCCAACTGAGAGGGCCGTGTTGTGCACAGCGTCCGCGGGCGGCGCCGGCGGACGCGGCGTGGCTCAGCGCTGCGCGAGCGGGTCGTCGGCGGCGAGCGGCTCCAGCGGGTGCACCTCGGCGGCCATGGTCATCGCGCGGGGGAGGGGCGGCGAGGCGGCCTCGTACTGCTCCAGGATCCAGGCGCCCCGGTAACCCTTGGGTTGCGCAGCGAGCTCCTCGCAAGGGACAAGGGGCGAGATGTTCTCCCAGCTCTCGTAGGGCTCGGCGCGCAACACGGGCGGCAGATACTGCTGGGCCGGAAGCAGGCGGCCATTCGCGTCGTAGACGCCGTCGGTGCATGCGCCGGCGGGCAGGGTGCGGCTCGCCGGCCCGAAGTACAGCTCGTCGTCGACCCAGGCCTCGGTCTCGAACTTCCAGATGCCGGTCGTCAGGGTCGAGTCCTCGTCGTAGTCATCGGCGATGGCGAGCTGGGTGGCCGCGCCGCTGCAGACGAGGATGGCGAGGGCGCCCGTGGCGCTGCTGGCTCCCGCCGTGGTCGCGGTCGCCTCGGTGGCCGCGACGTCGGTGCCCCCGACGCCGAGCGTCGTGAGGGCCTCGCCCTCGGCGATCCACGTGCCGCTCCCCCCGAGCGTGGTCAGGGCTTCGCCCTCGGCGACCCAGGTGCCGCTCCCGCTCAGCGCCACGTCGGCTTCGAAGATTCCTTCGCCCATGTAGATGCCATCCGCGCCGCAGACGTAGGGCTCCGCGCCGGCCGCGATGCCGTCCACGTTGGGGAAGCCACCCAGGTAGCGCGTGGGGTTGGCGAGCGTCTCGATGACGGCGGCGTCGGTGGCGCAGTAGCCCCCGATCTCGAGGGCCGCGCCGTCGATCGCCGTGACGGCCTCCGCCCCACCCATCGTGGTGGCGCCGCCGAGCCCCAACGTGGTGGCCGCGCCCTCGCTCAGATAGATCGGCGCGGTGGCCGCGAGCGCGGTGCCCGGCTGATCGCCGGCGAGGTCGATGAGCCCCCACGTGCCCGCCGACTCGCGCCACGACTCGAG
>CALBMW010000344.1 GCA_937896275.1 uncultured Myxococcales bacterium | reverse complement strand
CTCGAAGTACACCATGCGCTGACCTTCATCATCGAGGCCGCCCACGGCCATCAGCTTGACGACCAGCGTCTTGCCGGGCTCGATCTCGATGAGGATGGTCTCTCCGACCTCGAGGCCGTAGAGGAACGCGACCGTGGGCAGGTCGCCCACCTGACCGATGGTCTCGTCGGAGCTCACGTAGTCGGCGAAGACGGCCGGGTAGAGGGCGTCGCTCAGGAGCTCGCGCTCGGTCGGTGCGCGCCCCAACCTGGGCTCCAGCTTGGCCGACGCCGCGGCGAAGTCGTGATCGCTCAGCAACTCGCCAGCCCGAACGGTGATCGGCTCGCGCCCCTTGAGCACGGCCTTCTGCAGCCGCTCGGGGAAGCCGCCGTAGGGCTGGCCCAGGCGTCCCAGGAAGAACTCGGCCACCGACTGCGGGAAGTCGAGGTGCTCGGCCTGCTCGATGGCCGCCTCGACGGTCAGGTCGTTCTGCACCAGGAACATCGCGAAGTCGGCCACCACCTTCGAAGTGGGCGTCACCTTCACGAGGTCGCCGAGGGCCAGGTTCACGTCGCGGTAGCGGCGCTTGATCTCGTTCCAGCGGTGCCCCAGGCCGAGCTGGATCGCGCGCGGGCGCAGGTTGCTGTACTGGCCGCCGGGGATCTCGTGCAGGTAGACCTCGGCTGTGCTGGCCATCAGGCCCGACTCGAATGGGTAGTAGATCGCGCGCACCGCCTCCCAGTAGTCGGTGAGCGCCTGCAGCCGGCCCGGATCGAGGGTCGGCGCCCGCGGATCGCCGCCGAGCGCGGCGCAGATCGCGTTGAGCGACGGTTGGCTGGTCAGCCCCGACATGCTCGACAGGGCGCAGTCGATCGCGTCGACCCCGGCGTCCACCGCCGCGAGCAGCATGGCCACGCCGTTGCCGCTCGTGTCGTGGGTGTGCAGGTGGATCGGCAGGTCGGTCGCGTCGCGCAGCGCCGCGATGAGCGTCCGCGCGGCCCGCGGCTTGAGGAGCCCCGCCATGTCCTTGATGGCCAGGATGTGGGCGCCGCGACGCTCGAGTTCGAGCGCCAGCTTCACGTAGTAGTCCAGGTCGTACTTGGTGCGCGTCGGATCGGTCAGGTCGCCGGTGTAGCAGATCGAGGCCTCGGCGATCTTGCCGGCGGCGGCGACCTCTTCGATGGCGAGCGTCATGTTCGGCACCCAGTTGAGGGCGTCGAAGATGCGGAACAGGTCGAGGCCGGCGGCGGCGGTCTCGCGCACGAAGCGGCGGATGACGTTGTCGGGGTAGTTGGTGTAGCCGACCCCGTTGGCGCCCCTGAGCAGCATCTGCAAGAGCAGGTTGGGCATTGCGGCCCGCAGATGAGCCAGGCGAGCCCAGGGATCCTCCTTCAAGAAGCGATAGGCCACGTCGAAGGTGGCGCCGCCCCACATCTCGACGCTGAACAGGTCGCCGGCCAGGCGCGCGGTGGCGGGCGCGATGGCGCGCAGATCGGCGGTACGCACCCGCGTGGCGAGCAGCGACTGGTGGGCGTCACGGAACGTGGTGTCGGTGATCTGCACCCGCTGCTGAGCCCGTAGCCAGCGCGAGAGGCCGGTGGCCCCCTCGGCTCGGAAGATGGCCATGGCCGGGCTGTCGGTGGGCGTCGTGTGAGGATCGACCGCGGGCGCCACCGGGGCGAAGAGCGGATCGGGGCGGCGCAGGGCGTGCTCCACGCCGGGCGGCCCGTTGACGATGCTGTGAGACAGGGCGCGCAGCAGGCGCGTCGCGCGGTCGCGGCGCTTGGGGAAGCGCAGCAGCTCGGGCGTCTCGTCGATGAACCGCGTGTTGGCCCGCCCCGACAGGAAGAGGGGGTGGGTCACGGCGTTCTCGAGGAACGGGATGTTGGTCTTCACGCCGCGGATGCGGAACTCGCGCAGCGATCGCAGGGCCTTGGCGGCGGCCTCCTCGAAGGTGAGCGCCCAGGCGGTGACCTTGACGAGCAGGCTGTCGTAGTCGCTGGTGATCACGGTGCCGGCGCCCCCGGTGCTCGCGTCGAGCCGGATGCCGAAGCCGGCGGCGGAGCGATAGGCGGTGATCTTGCCGGTGTCGGGGGCGAAGTTGGCTTCGGGATCCTCGGTGGTGATGCGGCACTGGAT
>CALBMW010000343.1 GCA_937896275.1 uncultured Myxococcales bacterium | reverse complement strand
GAGGGCGCCCATGGTCGCCGCGACGACGCCGCGCTCACGACCCGCGCCCGCCGCGCCGCCCGCCGGGCGCCCCAACCGGAAGGACGAGGCGGGGCGCCCGACGCTCCACGTGCAGTCCGGCGGCAAGCTGAAGGCGGGCGGCTCGGGCCCGCTGCGCAAGCTGTTCAGCCCCGGCGGCATCACCGTGATCGGCCTGCTGGCGCTGCTCGTGTTCGCGGGCGTCAAGTTCGTACCGACCCTGCTGGCCGACGCGCAGCCCACCAAGGGGACGCTGGTCATCGAGTCGGTGCCACCGGGCGCGTCGGTGGCGATCGACGGCACCGACACCGGCCAGACCACCGACCCCGAGGCGCGCGTCGAGGGCGTGATGGCGGGCAGCAGCGTCCGGGTTTCGTTGACCTTGCGCGGCTTCGAGCCCCGGACCGAGACGGTCGAGATCACCCCGGAGGAGTTGAAGCAGGCGCCCGAGATCCGGCGGCGCGTGTTCCTGCACAAGGCGCGGGGGCGGCTCAAGATCAGCAGCGACCCCATCCGCGCCGAGGTCTACCTCAACGGCAAGTACATCGGTGACACGCCCCTCGACAAGGAGGGGATCGACCGCGAGACCAACGAGATCCAACTCCTGCTGCGCAAGGAGGGCTTCCGCGAGACGCGCGAGGTGCTCACCTGGGGCGAGGAGACGGTGATCGAGCACCACTTCGAGATGTCGAAGCGCGGAGGCTGAGCGCGTCGGCGACGCTCGCGTTTGCCCCCTGGCGCGCGGATCGGTAGAAAGCCCCCAACTCGACCGACATCCTGGGGGCCGGAACATGACTCGACGATTCGCGACGTCGCTGGGCGTCCTGCTGGTGGCCACCCTGGCGACCGGCTGCGCCGACAACAACACCTCCGCCCAGCCGGGGCAGCGCTTCGACCAGGGCGTCGACGGCGCCGGCGGGCAGGGCGGCGGGGCGCCGTCGACCTGCACCGACATCGACCGCGATGGCTATGGCGACGGCGTCGACTGCCGCGGGCCCGACTGCGACGACAGCGACAACACGGTCAACCCAGGCGCCGCCGAGGTATGCGACGGCGCCGACAACGACTGCAACGGCGCCGTCGACGACAACCTCTTCGGCCCCGACTGCGCGCAGACCCGCGGCGTGTGCGCGGGCTCGCGCCAGAAGTGCGCGGACGGCGAGTGGGCCATGTGCGGCGGCGTGGCCAGCTTCGGGGCGGAGTACGAGGCCGACGAGACGGCCTGCGACAGCCTGGACAACGACTGCGACGGGCGCACCGACGAGGGCTGCCCGTGCGCGCCCGGCTCGACCCAGCCCTGTGGCAGCGCCGAGGGTGAGTGCCGGCAGGGCACCCAGGGCTGCGCGTCGGGGCAGTGGGGCGCCTGCGCCGACGAGGTCGGGCCCGCCGACGAGGCCTGCGACGGCCGCGACAACAACTGCGACGGCACGATCGACGAGGGCGTCGACGCCGTGGCGCCCGACTGCGCGCTGAGCGAGGGCGTCTGCGCGGGCGCCCGCAAGACCTGCGCGGGCGCGGGCGGCTGGAGCACCTGTGGCGCGGCCGAGTACGGCGAGCGCTGGGTGGCCGAAGAGGGACCGACCCACTGCGACGGCGTCGACAACGACTGCGACGGCCTGACCGACGAGGAGTGCGACTGCGACGACGGGGACACGCAGCCCTGCGGCATCGACGTGGGCGCCTGCGCGCCGGGCACCCAGACCTGCGCCGGCGGCCGCTTCAGCGAGTGCCGCGGCGCCGTCGAGCCCCGCGACGAGGCCTGCGACGGCCGCGACAACGACTGCGACGGCAGCCTGGACGAGGGCCTCGTCGCCCCCAACTGCGCCCGGCAGCAGGGCGTCTGCGCCGGCTCGACCCAGGTCTGTGGGGGCCCGGCGGGCTTCACCCTGTGCGACGCGGCGCGCTATCGCGCCACCGACGAGCGCTACGTCGAGGACGAGACCGACGAGCACTGCGACGGCCTCGACAACGACTGTGACGGCACCATCGACGAGGCCTGCCTGTGCCAGGACGGGGCCGTGCAGCCCTGCGGCGACAACGTCGGCCAGTGCACCCAGGGCGAGCAGACCTGCGTCGCCGGCCGCTTCGGCGAGTGCAGCGGCCACGGGCCCTCGTCCGAGGTGTGCGACGGCGTCGACAACGACTGCGACGGCGCCGCCGACGAGGGCGTGACGGGCCCGGCCTGCGACCGCCAGGAGGGCCTGTGCGGGGGCAGCCAGCGGCGCTGCGTCAACGGCGCCTTCGCGGCCTGCGGGCCCGAGGAGTTCGGCCCGCTCTACCAGGTCAACGAGACCTTCTGCGACACGCGCGACAACGACTGCGACGGCCTGACCGACGAGGGTTGCCAGTGCGTCGACAACCAGACCCAGCGCTGCGGGACCGACGTGGGCGCGTGCACGCGCGGCACCCAGATCTGCGTGGGCGGGCGCTTCGGAGCGTGTGAGGGGGCGGTCGAGCCGGTGGCCGAGGCCTGCGACGGCGTGGACAACGACTGCGACGAGGGCGTGGACGAGGATCTCGTCGCGCCGGCCTGCCTGCTGCAGGTCGGCGTCTGCGCGGGCGCGTCCCAGCGCTGCGGCGGCGACGCCGGGTGGATCGCGGCCTGCGGGGCCGACGAGTACGGCCCGCTGTGGGCGGCGGTCGAGACGGACGCCCACTGCGACGGGCGCGACAACGACTGCGACGGCATGATCGACGAGGGCTGTGAGTGCCAGCCCGACGGCGATCCCCCGGTCTGTGGCACGTCGACGGGCGAGTGCCAGACCGGCCGCCTTCAGTGCGAGAACGGCCACTTCACGGTCTGCGAGGGCGAGGTGCCGGCGGGGGCCGAGGCCTGCGATGGCCTGGACAACGACTGCGACGGCAACGCGGACGAGGCGCTGGTGGGCCCCGCGTGCGTGCTCCAGACGGGCGTGTGCGCTGGCTCCACGCGGCAGTGCGGGGGCGAGCTGGGCTTCGTGGACTGCGTCAACGAGGAGTACGGCCCCTTCTATCGCCAAGCCGAGGGTGACGGCGACTGCGACGGCCGCGACAACGACTGCGACGGGCTGTTCGACGAGGCCTGCCCCTTCCCGGCCGTGGTCATCAGCGAGGTCTTCTACGACGGCCCCGGCCGCGACGGCCCCACCGAGTTCATCGAGTTGGCGGGCCCCGCGGGCACGTGGCTGAGCGGCATGGTCATCGAGGCGGTCAACGGCTCCACCGGCGAGGTCTACGGCCGCATCCGGCTGCCGCGGGTCCAGATGCCGTTCAACGGCTACTACCTCATCGTCGGGACCGGGGCGACCGACACGCTGCGCGACATCGCCGATCAGGTGCACGCGGATGCCGATCTGCAGAACGGACCCGACAGCGTCCGGCTGAACTGGAACGACCTCACCATCGACGCGCTCGCCTACGGCGTCTTTGGCGAGGGCGAGACGGCGGCCGGCGAGGGCGCGCCCGCCGCCGGGGTCGCCGAGGACAGCCTGAGCCGCGACGCGACCAACACGGACACCGACGACAACGCCACCGACTTCCTGCCCGGTGGCCAGCGCGCCGCGGGCGGCCCCACGCCGGGCGGCGATCCGCTGCCCCGCGTTCACGTGGCGCTGCGCTGGGACGTCGACGAGACCGACTTCGACCTGCACTTCATCCGCACCGGCGGCGCCTACAACTCGAGCGACGACGTGTACTTCGGCAACCGGCGCGCCGCCTGGCCCGACCAGGCCGCGGGCGATCCGCGCCTGGACCGCGACGACACCGACGGCCTCGGCCCGGAGTTCGTGGACTTCGTGCGCCCCCTGCCGGGCCGCTATCTGGTCGAGGTGACCTACTGGTCGGCCACGATCAACGCCGACGGCGCGCCCCCGTCGACGGCGACGCTGGGCATCTTCGTCGACGACCAGGAGGCCCTGGCGCTCACCGGCCTGATGGGCGGCGAGAACCCCTTCTGGGCGGCGGCCGAGGTCATCGTCGACGACGCGGGCGGCATCCGGGTGGCAGCGCGAGACGAGTACGGCCTGATGCCCTTCGACAACCTCGCCCAGCCCTGACCGTCTGGGCGCCGGGCGTCAGGGCGTCCAGCGCACTCCGAGGCCACCGCCCACCACGCGGTCGGTGGCCCGCGCCCGGTCATAGCCGGCCGGCGGATCCCGCGTCACCGGATCCTGATGGCTGCTCTCGCCGGTGAAGTCGGTGCTCACGGAGGTCACGTGGCCACCGGCGACGACCGCCCAGCCTGGCACCAGCGTCCAGGCCACCTCGCCCGAGACCGTGTAGCCCGAGGCCGACGCGTCCCCGCTGTCGGCGGGATCCTGCGACACCAGGAAGGGGACCGTGAGGCCGCCGCGCGCGCTCACATCGACCGGCCCGAGGCGCCAGCCCGCGGCCCCGCCGAAGCCGGCGCCCACGTACAGGTCGGTGAGCAGCAAGGGGAAGGGGCTCGTCTTCTGATACGCGGCCCGCAGCAGGTGGCCGCCCACGTAGACGCCCGCCCAGCCGTCCAGGATGGGATAGCGCCCCACCACGTCGAGCGCCGCCTCCTGGGCTTCGGCCGCCATCGTGATCGGTCGGTCGAAGCCCAACTCTGCGCTCGCGGGGATGGTGGTCTCGGCGAAGCGCAGGTCGCGCGCCATCGCGTGCAGCGCGACGAAGCGGTGCGCGAGCCAGTCCACCGCGAGCTCCACCCCGTAGGCCTGGGGCGAGGCACTGAGGCGCTGCAGGGCCGAGCCCTCGCCAATGTTGGACTGGAAGCTGCGGTGCAGGGCCGCCGCCGCCAGGCCCAGACGAACCGACACCGCCCCTTGGCCGGAGGGACCCATGGCGCTCGCGGGCGGCGCGTCCTCGGCCACCGCGTGGTCGGTGCCCTCACCGCTGCCAGCCGGGAGGCCGTCCGGCCCCACGCGGCGCCCGTGGGCGTCGTAGCGGTAGTTGGTCTCGCGCCGATCCCGACCGGCGTCGGTCGCGCCATCGTCGCGGCGTCGAACGCCGTCGCCGCGCAGCTCGACGTCGCGCGTGCGCAGCCAGCCGTGCAGGCCGCCGCCTTCGACCTCGAGCCAGCCGCCCGTCTCGTCGCGCCCCACGACCATCACAGGATCGCCCAGGTAGACGCGCCCGCGGCTGACGTAGGCCTCGCCCGGCCCGGCGCGCACCTCGGCCAGCTCGGGCAGCAGCGTCCCGGGGCGATGAAGCTCGCCCGCCGGGCCGGCGGCCTGGGGGGCGGTGGTCTGGGCAGCGGCGGGGAGGGCCAGGGCGAGGCACGCGGCGCAGGCGGTGAGGATCTTCACGGCGCTCAGCCTAGCAGCGCGGCGCAACGGGCGGCTACGGCGTCGGCCGGCGGACGTCCATGCCCCCGCGAAGGCGCTGCAGGGCCTCGACCATCGCCGCCGCGCGGGCCGGCGCGATGGCGTACAGATCGGTCGTCTCACCCGGATCGGCGGACAGGTCGAAGAGCCGGTAGCGCTCGCCCTCGGCCGTGAACGTCAGCTTCCAGGGCGGCTCCACGAGAGCCTGCTGCATGGGCTCGGCCCCCCGGGCGGGCATCTCGGCGTAGATCGGCCGCGGCGGCCAGGGCGCGCCCGCGATCAACGGCAGCAAGCTGCGCCCGCGAGGCGCCATGCTCTCGTAGCCCGGCGAGTCGGACCCCAGCCCGGCCAGCTCGAGCAGCGTCGGCGCCAGATCCATCAGGCTCACGGCGGTGTCCACCGTGCGGCCCGCGACGCCGGGGATGCGCACCATCAGCGGCACGCGGAGCTGGTGCTCGTGCAGGCCGAAGCCGTGCTCGTTGTAGCCGTGCTCGCCGAAGGCCTCGCCGTGATCGCTGGTGACGACGACGACGACGCGGTCCCAGTCGGGGCGCCCGCGCAGCTCCCGGAGGAGGTCGCCGACCCACGCGTCCG
>CALBMW010000342.1 GCA_937896275.1 uncultured Myxococcales bacterium | reverse complement strand
ACGATGCTGATGCTGACCCAGGACGACGCGAGTTCTTCCCAGCATCAATTCGGTCCGCCCTCCGGGCGCGAGGTGCACGTCGCTCAACGGACGGAGCGCGGCCAGGGGGCTCTGTGCATACACGCGGGCCACCGCCAGCGCCTGCCGCAGCCGGGCTCGCGTGCCCTCGTCGTCGCGCTCGTAGTCCTGTCGGGTCAGGCCGGTGATCAGGGGCAGCGCGCGGGCGTCGGCGGGGTCGGCCGGCACCACCGGCGAGCCGGTGTCGTCGACCAGGAAGAGGCTGTCGAGCACCAGGACGCCCGCGGGCGTGCGCTCCTCGATCTCGGCCTCGACGCGATCCGGCAGCACGGTCCGCACCCGCGCCCGGGCCACCCACGGGTGACTCGCCAGCGCGTCCTCGGCCGCCTGCGGGTCGAAGCGGAACAGGTTGACCGGCTCGCCCAGGCCCATCAGATCGACGATGGCGCGCCGATCGAGGTGCGCCGTCTCGTTGGCCTCGACGACGCGCACGCGGAAGTAAGCGGACCGCAGCACGGCGGTGTGGATCGTCCAGCCCAGCAGCCCGACGAAGGACAGCAGCAGGCCGACCTTGACCAGCGGGGCCAGGCCGCGGCCGACCGTGGCGGCGCCGTCTGCGGCGATCGCGACGGCGAGACGCGCACCCTGTCCGCGCGGATCTCGGAAGCGATTGGCGCTCACGACCCGGACTCCGGCCGGGGTCCGCAGGTGGCGGCGTCCAGGACGCGCTCGATGAACTCGTCGAAGGGGATGCCGCCGCTCGCCGCGATCTTGGGGACCAGGCTGGTGGCGGTCATGCCGGGCAGCGTGTTGACCTCGAGCACGATGGGGCTCCCCCCGGCCCACATCACGTCGGTGCGCGTGGCGCCCCGGCAGCCCAAGGCGCGGTGAGCCGCGAGCCCCAGCGCGCAGAGCCGCTCGACGTCCGCCCCGGGCAGGCGCGGGGGCAGGTGGTAGCGGGTACCGGCGCCGGCCGCGTACTTCGCGTCGTAGTCGTAGAAGCTGCGCGCCGGCTCGATCTCGACGCTGCCCAGGACGGCGTCGCGGAAGCACGCGACCGACAGCTCGGGGCCCGCCACCAAGCGCTCCACGAGCACATCGCCGCAGGCGGCGGCGGCGGCCAGGGCCGGTCCGAAGGCCTCGGCCTCGAAGACCAGGGTGGTGCCGACGCTGGAGCCCTCGGCGACGGGCTTGACGACCACCGGCAGACCGAAGGGCAGGTCGTCCAGGGTGCGCCGCGCCGCCTCGGCCGACGGCCAGACCGCGTCGTCGGCCACCGGGAGGCCCGCGGCGCGGAAGGCCGTCTTGGCCAGCACCTTGTCGAAGGCCAGGCAACTCGCGCGCAGCCCGTCGCCCGTGTAGGGCAGCCTCATCCAGTCGAGCAGGCCCTGCAGGCGGCCGTCCTCGGCGTAGGTGCCGTGCAGGGCGTTGAAGACCACCGACGCGCCCGCCTCGACCAGGCGCGCCGGCAGATCGGCGCCCGGATCGATGAGCACGACGTCATAGCCGCGGCCCTTGAGGGCGCGCTCGATGGCGGCGCCGGTGTTGAAGCTGACGGCTCGCTCCTTGGAAGGACCGCCGCACAGCAGGGCCACGCGATGGCCCCGGAACACGCCGCGTGCGTTCATGCCGCACCTCCCGTAAGGCTGCACAGGTCGTCGACGATGGCGTCGGCCGCGTCGGGGCGACCCCGCTCGCTGGCGCGGCGACCCATCTCGTCCAGC
>CALBMW010000341.1 GCA_937896275.1 uncultured Myxococcales bacterium | reverse complement strand
CGGGCCGAGCGCGAGGCCGAGCGCGAGGCCCGGCGCGCCGCCGAGGCCGAGACCGCGCTCGACACGAAGGACGAGCCCGAGGAGGTCGCCGAGACCACCGAGGTGCCCGAGCGCCCGCGCCGCGGTGGGTGGCTGAAGGGTCGCCGCGGGCGTGACCTCGAGCGCGGGCCTCCGCCCCTGGGCCGGGACGAGGGCTTCACGCTCGGGAACGAGGGACCACGCGCGGGGGTGAGCGGGCCGGTCGACCCGGACGTCGTCGGGGCCGAGCTCGAGGATCCGCTCGTGCGGCTCGCGATTGGGGGCACCACCGACACGGTGTTGGCCCCAGCGCTCGACCCCGAGCCCGCCCAGCGGAGCGTCGCGCCAGCGCCGGTCTCAGTCGTGGAGGACGACGAACGCTGGGACGAGCAGGGTGGATCGAGTGACCTGGGCCGCGCGGACGAGGCGGAGGGCCCAGACGACGATCTCGACGCGGCGACCGGCGATCGCGAGGCCGGGGCAGACGTGCCGCCGTTGGAGGCTCCGATCGTGACGCAGCGTCGGCTGCGCGACGAGCCGCTGCAGCTCGACATCCCGCTCCCCGAGACGCAGCAGTACGTCGGGTACGTGAAGCCACCACTGAACTTCCTCGACTATGACGAGACCGCCCAGATCGAGGTCGACGCCGTCTTCCTGCAAGAGCAGGCCGAGCGCTTGGTCGAGGCGCTCAAGACCTTCCGCATCGATGGCCGCGTGACTGAGATCCACCCCGGGCCCGTGGTCACGATGTTCGAGTTCGAGCCGGCGCCGGGCGTGCGCATCAGCAAGATCGCCGGCCTGGCCGACGACCTCGCGATGGCCCTCAAGGCGATGAAGGTGCGCATCGTGGCGCCCATCCCCGGCAAGGGCGTGGTGGGCTTCGAGGTGCCCAACAAGGAGCGCGAGACCGTCTACCTGAAGGAGATCGTCGCGGCCCCGGTGTTCCGCAACAGGAAGAACGAGCTGCCGATGGCGCTCGGCAAGGACATCCACGGCGCGCCCATGATCGCCGATCTGGCGAAGATGCCTCACCTGCTGGTCGCCGGCACCACCGGCTCCGGCAAGTCGGTCGGCATCAACTGCATGATCACGAGCCTGCTCTACTACTCCACGCCCGAGGACGTGCGCTTCATCATGGTGGATCCCAAGATGCTCGAGCTGAGCATCTACGAGGGGGTCCCCCACCTGCTGCTGCCGGTGGTGACCGACGCGAAGAAGGCCGCGGCGGCGCTCAAGTGGGCCGTCGACGAGATGGAGCGCCGCTACGAGCTGATGAAGGACGCCGGAGTGCGCGACATCCGCGGCCACAACAAGAAGCTCGAGAAGGTGCGCCTCGACGCCGAGATCGATCTGCTGCAGAAGCGGGTGGCGGCCGAGAGCAGCCAGCCCGAGATCGACGACGAGACGGGCGAGATTCTGTCCGACGAGGCCAACGACGCCTTCGTGCGTGCGGCTGCGCTGTTCGACGAGCTGCCCAAGAAGCTGCCCTACATCGTGGTGGTCATCGACGAGTTCGCCGATCTGATGATGGTCGCGGGCAAGGAGGTCGAGTACTGCGTCGCGCGCATCGCCCAGAAGGCCCGCGCCGCCGGCATCCACCTGATCCTCGCCACGCAGCGCCCCTCGACCGACGTGATCACGGGCGTGATCAAGGCGAACTTCCCCACACGGATCGCCTTCCAGGTGTCGTGCGGCATCGACAGCCGAACCATCCTGTCCACGAACGGCGCGGAGAACCTGCTGGGGAAGGGCGACATGCTCTTCCTGCCCCCCGGCACGTCACGCCTCACCCGCGTGCACGGCGCCTTCGTCACCGAGGACGAGATCCACCAGGTGGTCGACTTCATCCGGCAGCAGCAGGAGCCCGACTACCTCGACGAGTCGGTCCTCGAGTTGGTCGACGCCGATGGGACCGACGACGACATGGACAGCGGCGACATGGACGCGATGTACGACGAGGCGGTGCGCGTCGTCTTCCGGGATGGCCGCGCGAGCACGAGCCACCTGCAGCGCCGGCTGTCGCTGGGCTACAACCGGGCCGCGCGCATCGTGGATCAGATGGAGAAGGACGGCCTCGTGGGGCCGGTCAACGGGGCCAAGCCGCGGAGCGTGAACAAAGCGTCGATGGCGGAGCTGATCGACCGTTGGGACTCGATTTGAGGCCGAGCGCGGGCTGGGGTGGACGGCCACAGGCTGCGCCGCTCGGGGCGGACGCGGCGGCCAAAAAAAACCCCGAAGGCCAATGACCTTCGGGGTTTGCGGAGCGGACGGGACTTGAACCCGCGACCTCTGGCTTGACAGGCCAGCGTTCTAACCGACTGAACTACCGCTCCAACGGCGCATCGGTGAGGCGAGACGATACCTGCGGTCACAGGGGAGCGCAACCGAAAAAATGGCAACGTCTGATCAATCCTGGCGCGTGATCGCTGGCCCCCGAGCCGTCGAGCGGATCGGTGCCGCGCTGGTCCTGGGCGCGGTCGAGGCGCTGGGCATGTTCGGCGAGACGGCGCGCGCGCTGCACGCGATCAACGGGCGGCTCTGGGCGCTCGAGGAGGCGGTGCGTGACCGTTCGCTCCCCGATGGAGCGGTCGTGCGGCTCAAGCGCCTCATCGATGCCGAGAACCTGGGCCGACACGACGCGATCCATGCGATCGACCACCTCATCGACGTCACCGCGGGGCCTCAACGGACTCCGGACGACCCCGACGCGGTGCTCGACAGCCACTCGGTGGGTGAGATGATCGACCGCCTGTCCGTGCTGACGCTCAAGGCCGAGGCCTTCGCCGCGGCGCCCGCGCGGTCGGCCGCGATCGCCACGCGGCTGCAGCGCCTGGAGCGAAGCCTCGAGCGCGTGGGCGAGGCGCTGCTGCGCGGAGAGGGCGTGGCGCAGGCCTTCGACGAGGCGAAGACCTACTCGGCCTGAAGCAGGGTCAGGCGAATGGGCAGGTGGTCGCTGTAGCCCTCGCCGCTGTTGATGTCGTAGCTGAGCGGGGCGCCCGAGCGTCCGAGCAGGAAGGCCGGCCGCACGGTGGCCATCGTGCCGGGCGCCCAGCGCAACGCCGCCTCGCCGCCCGGCCGCATGTTGCCGCTGAGGATCAGGTGGTCGAGCCGCGTCCAGTCGCCCGAGAACTGGTAGGAGCTGTTCGCCACGTTGTTCCAGGCGTTGCTGTTGCGGTCGTGCAGCACCACGCCCAGGTCGCCCCAGGCGTTGAACAGGTCCGTCGGCGCCTGCACCGCCTGGGGGTCCAGCGTCGCGCGCAGCGCGTCCGCCAGCGGCGCCTCGAACTCGAAGGTGTTGAAGTCACCCAGCGCGATGATCGGCAGCGTCGGATCGTCGGCCAGCAGGTCATCGAAGACCTGGCGAAGCTGCAGCGCGGAGCGCAGGCGGTGCTCCTCGTCGGTGCACGGGAAGGAGTCGCGCCCCTTGGCCTTCCAGTGGTTCCCCAGCAGCAGCAGATCGGTGGCGCCGTCCCCCTCGAAGTCGATCTCCACCTGGTAGATCGGGCGCGCCTCGGGCCAGGAGCCATCGAGCGTCGTGATGCCGTCAGGCCCCTCGCAGTCGTGCGTCAGGCTGATGGGGCGGCCCGCCTCGAGTTTGACGGGGAAGCGGCTGAGCACTCCGATGCCGATGCCGCGGGGATCGCGCGACGCCACCACGTGGACCTCGGGGTAGTGGGGGCCGCCGGCCGTGTCGAGGGCGTCTCGCAGATCGGTCAGCACGTCCAGGCTCTCGACCTCGTTGACCAGCAGGACGTCGGCCCCGATGGCCCGCACGACCTGCACCAGGCGTTGGATTCGGATCGCGAGCCGCGCCGCGTCCCAGGTGCCGGGGCGGGGGGTGAACTCCAGCTCGTCGTGGCTCGGATCGTCCACCAGGTCGAAGAGGTTCTCGACGTTGTACGACGCGATGACGAGGCGACCGGGGGCCTGTCCCGCGACCGCGTCGGAGAGCGGCGCGACGTCGGCCGGATCCGGGAAGGCGGCGTCGAGCGGACCGGGCCGGGCGTCGGCACCCCCGGCGCCACCGTCGAAGACGAACACCGGCAGCCGCCGGCCACTGCTGTCGTCCTGGCAAGCGGGCAAGGCGCCGACCGCCAGGGCGACACACAGGACGGGCAGGCATCGCACGCGGGCGGCTCCTTGCCGAAATCGTGGGCGGGACAGTCGCCGAAATCGTGGGCGGGACGGTCACCGAAATCGTGGGCGGGACAGTCACCGAAATCGTGGGCGGGACAGTCACCGAAATCGTGGGCGGGACAGGGCTCGAACCTGCGACCGGCGGCATGTAAGGCCGCTGCTCTACCAACTGAGCTACCCGCCCTCGACGCGCCCCGGTGGCGCCGCTTCGAGCCTCAGGCGCGCGGCGGCGCCTGACCGGGATCGAGGGGCGGGTGCGCCGCCTCGTCCATCTGCTTGGCGACCCGCCCTCGCCACAGCTGCCCGTCGTGCTTCAGCGCGTTCTCGAGCACGGAGTCGGCGTGCTCGACGAGGATGATGCGCATGGACTTGCGGACGCGCTGTGGGACATCTTTGATATCCTTACGGTTTTCTGCCGGGATGAGGACCGTGCGGATGCCGCCGCGCCGGGCCGCCAGCAGCTTCTCCTTGAGCCCGCCGATGGGCAGCACGCGCCCACGCAGCGTGATCTCGCCGGTCATCGCCACGTCGTGGCGCACCTCGAGCTTGCAGAGCGCGCTCACCAAGGCGGTGGCCATGGTGACGCCGGCCGAGGGGCCGTCCTTGGGGATGGCGCCCTCGGGGAAGTGCATGTGGATATCGAGGTTCTGGTAGAAGTCGGGATCCAGCCCCAGGGCGTCGGCGCGGCTGCGCACGTAGCTCATCGCGGCGCGCGCGCTCTCCTGCATGACCTCGCCGAGCTGCCCGGTGATGATCAGCTTGCCCTTGCCCGGCACCACCGAGCACTCGACCTGCAACAGGTTGCCGCCCCACGAGGTGTACGCGAGCCCGTTGACCAGGCCCACCTCATCCTTCGCGTCGCTGATCCCGTAGCTGTACCGCGGCTCGCCCAGGTAGCGGTGGATCTGCTTGGTCGTGACCTTCATCTTGAATTCATCGACCGGCACACGGTCGCGCCCGCGAATCACGTCCTTGGCGATCTTGCGGCACACCGACGCGATCTCGCGCTCCAGGCTGCGTACGCCGCTCTCGCGCGTGTAGCGGTTGACCAGGAGTTGCAGCGCCGAGTCGGTCCACTCGACCTTCGCTTCGGCGATGCCGTTGCGTTCGACCTGCTTCGGCACCAGGTGCCGAATGGCGATGTTCAGCTTCTCGAAGTCGGTGTAGCCCGACAGCTCGATGATCTCGAGCCGGTCCTGCAGGGGCAGGGGGATCTGGTGCCGGTTGTTCGCCGTGGTGATGAACATCACCTGCGAGAGGTCATAGTCGAGGTCGAGGTAGTGGTCGTTGAAGCAGTTGTTCTGCTCGGGGTCGAGCACCTCCAGCAGCGCCGAGGAGGGGTCACCCCGGAAGTCGGTCGACATCTTGTCGACCTCGTCGAGCAGCATCACCGGGTTGTTGGTCCCGGCTTTCTTCATGCTCTGGATGATCTTGCCCGGCATCGCGCCGATATAGGTGCGCCGGTGGCCCCGGATCTCGGCCTCGTCGCGCACCCCACCCAGGCTGAGCCGCACGAACTCGCGTCCGGTGCAGTTGGCGATCGATCGCGCCAGCGAGGTCTTGCCCACGCCGGGCGGGCCCACCAGGCAGAGGATCGGTCCCTGGAGCTTCTCGACCAGCCCGTGCACCGCGAGGTACTCGAGGATGCGCTCCTTGGGCTTCTTCAGCCCATAGTGCTCGTTGTCGAGGATCTCTTCTGCGGCGTCGAGGTCCTTCTTGTCCTCGCTGGCGTCGTACCAGGGCAGCGACAGGATCCAGTCGATGTAGTTGCGGACGACCGTGGCCTCGGCGCTCATCGGGCTCATCATGCGGAGCTTCTTCATCTCCTTCCGCACCTTGAGCGAGGCCTCCTTGGACATCCGCTTGTTCTTGACGCGGTCCTCCAGCTCCTGCAGCTCGTTCTTGAACTCGTCCCGCTCGCCGAGCTCCTTCTGAATCGCCTGCATCTGCTCGTTGAGGTAGTACTCCTTCTGATTCTTCTCCATCTGCTTCTTCACGCGTGATCGGATCTTCCGTTCGACCTGGAGGATCTCGATCTCCGCCTGCATCAGCTCGAGGAGCTTCTCCAGTCGAGTCGCGGGGTTGTCCGTCTCGAGGATCGCCTGCTTGTCGGTCAGCTTCAGGTTCAGGTGGGCCACGATCGAGTCGGCCAGCTTGGCCGGATCGTCGATGCTGCTCACCGCCACCTGCATCTCCGGGGGGATGCGCTTGTTGAGCTTGACGTAGGCCTCGAAGGTGGTGTGGACCTGCCGCAGCAGGGCCTCGAGCTCGGCGCTGGGGTCGAGCTTCTCCGAGATGATCTCGGCCTCGACCATGAAGAAGGTGTCGGTCTTGACGAACTTGCGGATGCGCGCCCGCTGCTTGCCCTCGATGAGCACCTTCACCGTGCCGTCGGGCAGGCGAAGGAGCTGGATGATGGTGCCCAGCGTGCCGACCGGGAAGATGTCGTCCGGCTTGGGGTCGTTGGTCTTGGCCGCGCGCTGGGCGGCGAGCAGGACCTCCTTGCCGGTCTGCATCGCCTCCTCGAGGCTGTTGATGGACTTCTCACGCCCCACGAACAGGGGCACGACCATGTGTGGGAACACGATGATGTCGCGCAGCGGCAGGAGCGGAAGGACCCGCGCCTGCGGGTTCTTCGCGTCGTCGTCTTTGAAGAACATGATTCTCCTGTCGTGCACGCCCAGGGCGCGGACTGTAGCACGCGTCCCCGGGTAGGAACTGTCAGCAGCCCGCTGATCCGAAGGACCCGAGATCAGACACCAGGTTCAGACTCGGCCCGGCCGGACGAGCCGGGTCCAGCGGAGGGCGGGTCGGTGAGGAGGGGCACCCCCCTCAGGCCAGCTCGGCTTCCTTCTGATAGAGCAACAAGGGCTGCTCGCGTCGCAGGATGACCTCTTCGCTGACCACGACCTCCTTCACGTTCGTCTGGCTGGGGATCTCGTACATGATGTCCATCATCGCGTTCTCGAGGATCGCGCGCAGTCCGCGAGCGCCGGCCTTGTGCTTCAGGGCCTGACGGGCGATGGCGGTGAGCGCCTCGGGCGTGAACTTGAGCTGGACCCCGTCCATCTCGAACAGCCGCTTGTACTGCTTGACCAACGCGTTCTTGGGCTTGGTCAAGATGTCGACCAGCGCGTCCTCGCTCAGCTCGTCCAGCGTCGCGACCACTGGCAGGCGGCCGATGAACTCGGGGATCAGGCCGTATTTGATGAGGTCCTCGGGCTGCACCGAGGCCAACAGCTCGCCGATGTTCTTCTTCTGCTTGCTCTTGATGTCGGCGCCGAAGCCCATGTTCTGCTTGCCGAGGCGCTTCTCGATCACGTCGTCGAGGCCGGTGAACGCGCCGCCGCAGATGAACAGGATGTTGGTGGTGTCGACCTGCAGGAACTCCTGCTGTGGGTGCTTGCGGCCGCCCTTCGGGGGGACGCTGGCGGTCGTTCCTTCGATGATCTTGAGGAGGGCCTGCTGGACGCCCTCGCCGCTGACGTCGCGGGTGATCGAGGCGTTGTCCGACTTGCGACTGATCTTGTCGATCTCGTCGATGTAGATGATGCCCCGCTGCGCCTTCTCCACGTCGTGGTCGGCCGCCTGCAGCAGGTTGACGATGATGTTCTCGACGTCCTCGCCGACGTAGCCCGCCTCGGTCAGGTTGGTGGCGTCCGCGATGCAGAAGGGCACGTTCAGGATGCGCGCCATCGTCTGCGCCAAGAGTGTCTTGCCGCTGCCGGTGGGGCCGATGAGCAAGATGTTGCTCTTCTGGAGTTCGACCTCGTCGCGGCCAACCCGGCTGTCGATGCGCTTGTAGTGGTTGTGCACGGCGACCGCGAGCGTCTTCTTCGCGGTCTCCTGGCCAATCACGTACTCGTCGAGCACCGTCTTGATCTCGCTGGGCTTGGGTACCAGCAAGCGCCCTGGCCCGGCGTCACCCTTCTCGAGCTCCTCGGCGATGATGTCGTTGCACAGCGCGATGCACTCGTCGCAGATGTACACGCTTGGGCCCGCGATGAGCTTCTTCACCTCCTTCTGCGACTTGCCGCAGAAGGAGCAGCTCAGGTTGCCCTTGGGATCGTCACGCTTGCGGTCCGCCATCGTCAACCCCGCGGGCGGTCAGTCCGCGCTGCGCGCCCGTACCATGACCTCGTCCACCAGACCGTACTCCTTGGCGTCGAACGCCGTCATGTATCGGTCGCGGTCGGTGTCGGTGGCGATGCGCTCGAGCGGCTGCCCGGTGTTCTTGGCCAGGATGTTGTTGAGGATGTCTCGCAGGCGAAGGATCTCCTTCGCCTGGATCTCGATGTCCGTGGCCTGGCCCTGCGCGCCGCCGAGGGGCTGATGGACCATGATGCGGGCGTGAGGCAGCGCGAAGCGCCGGCCAGGCTCACCGCTCGACAAGAGGAACGCGCCCATGCTCGCCGCCTGGCCGATGCAGATGGTCGAGACGGGGCTCTTGACGTGGTTCATCGTGTCGTAGATGGCCAGTCCGCTGGTGATGAC